>JAFAVO010000210.1 GCA_019242385.1 Gammaproteobacteria bacterium
CGCTGGCGTCGGTCTTGGCATACACGATGAAGACATCCGCGTCCGGTCCGTTGGTGATCCACATCTTGCGGCCGTTGAGCACGTAACCCTGCGGGCGTCTCTGGGCACGCGTCTGCATCGACACCACATCCGAGCCGGAGCCGGGCTCCGACATGGCGAGTGCCCCGACGTGCTCGCCGCTCAGCAGCCGCGGCAGGTAGCGGGCGCACTGCGCTTCGGTGCCATTGAGCCGCAGCTGATTGACGCACAGATTCGAGTGCGCACCGTAGGAGAGCCCGACCGCGCCGGAGGCGCGCGAGATCTCCTCCATGACGATGACGTGCGCGAGGTAGCCGAGGCCTGCGCCCCCGAAGCTCTCCGGTACCGTGATGCCGAGGAGTCCCTGACTGCCCAACTGCGGCCACAGGTCGCGCGGGAATTCGTTGCTGCGGTCGATCTCGGCCGCGCGCGGGGCGATGCGCTCCGCCGCAAAGCGCCGCACCTGCTGGCGCATCTCCTCGAGCTCCTCGGGCAGTCCGAAGTCCTGGTCGATGTAGTCGAGTGGGGTCATGGGCTTGCCTTCCCTGCGGTGAGGATCGTATGATTGTCGGACAAACCGGCAAAGTTGGCAAGGCCGCTCATGCCCCGTCTCACCACGCGCATCGATGCCCACTCCGAGGAATTCCGCGACAACGAGCGCTCCATGCGCGAGCTCGTCGGCGAATTGCAGGGTGAGGTGGCGCGCGCCGCGCGCGGCGGCTCGCGCGCGGCGACGGACAAGCACAAGGCCGCCGGAAAGCTCCCCGCGCGGGAGCGCATCCGGGTGCTGCTCGACACCGGCAGCCCCTTCCTCGAGCTCTCCCAGCTCGCCGCTCACGGCATGTATGGCGGGGACATCGCCTGCGCCGGAATCATCACCGGCATCGGCCGCATCGCCGGCCGCGAGTGCATGGTGGTCGCGAATGACCCGACGGTGAAGGGCGGCACCTATTACCCCATCACCGTGAAGAAGCACCTGCGCGCACAGGAGATCGCGCGCGAGAACCGGCTGCCGTGCGTGTATCTGGTCGAAAGCGGAGGCGCGTTCCTGCCGGCGCAGGATGAGGTTTTTCCGGATCGCGACAACTTCGGCCGCATCTTCTATAACCAGGCGACGCTCTCCGGGCTCGGTGTCGCGCAGATCTCCGTAGTGCACGGCTCCTGCACGGCCGGCGGCGCCTACGTCCCGGCGATGTCGGATGAGAACGTCATCGTGCGCAACCAGGGGCGGGTGTTTCTCGGCGGTCCACCGCTGGTGAAGGCGGCGACGGGTGAGGATATCGATGCCGAATCACTCGGCGGCGCCGATGTGCACTGCCGCGAGTCCGGAGTGTGCGATCACTACGCCGAGAATGATACGCACGCGCTCGCCATCGCCCGCGCCATCGTCGCACGGCTCAAAGCCAGCCCGGGCACCACGCCGCCGCAGAGTCCGCAGGAGCCACGCTACGCCGCGCAGGAGCTCTACGGGGTGCTGCCGGCGAATCTGCGCAAGCCCTACGACGTGCGCGAGGTGCTCGCGCGACTGGTGGATGGCTCCGAGCTCGATGAATTCAAGCAGCTCTACGGCACGACCCTGGTGTGTGGCTTTGCGCACCTCCGCGGCTATCCGGTCGGCATCCTCGCCAACAACGGCGTGCTGTTCTCGGAGAGCGCGCTCAAGGGCACGCACTTCATCGAGCTCTGTGCGCGCGAGCAGATTCCGCTGCTCTTCCTGCAGAATATCACCGGCTTCATGGTCGGCAGGCGCGCGGAGGCGGGCGGCATCGCCAAAGACGGTGCGAAGCTCGTCACTGCGGTCGCCTGCGCCGCGGTGCCCAAGATCACCGTCATCATCGGCGGCAGCTACGGCGCGGGGAACTACGCCATGTGTGGCCGCGCCTACGGCCCGAGGTTTCTGTTCCAGTGGCCGAACGCCCGCATCTCGGTCATGGGTGGCGAGCAGGCGGCGAGCGTGCTCGCCACGGTGAAGCGCGAGCAACTGAAAGCGAAGGGCAGCGAGTGGGCGGCGGATGAGGAGGAGAGCTTCAAACGGCCCATCCGCGAGCAGTACGAGCGGCAGGGCCACCCTTATTACTCTTCCGCGCGGCTATGGGATGACGGGGTGATCGATCCGCAGGACACCCGGCGCGTGCTCGCGCTCGCACTCGCGGTGGTGCGCAACGCTCCGCAGGAGCCGCAACCCGCCTTCGGCGTCTTCCGCATGTAGCTACGCCTCAGGTACGCAACATGATCCGCAGTCTGCTCGTGGCCAACCGCGGCGAAATCGCCTGCCGCATCTTCCGCACCGCGCGGCGCATGAACGTGCGCACCGTGGCGGTGTATTCCGATGCCGACGCCGGTGCGCGCCACGTGCAGGAAGCCGATGAGGCCGTACGCATCGGGCCCGCGGCCGCGCGCGAGAGTTATCTCGACATCGAGGCGCTGCTCGCCGCTGCGCGCACGAGCGGTGCGGCGGCGGTGCATCCTGGTTACGGCTTCCTCGCCGAGAATGCCGACTTTGCCGAGGCCTGCACGCAAGCGGGCCTGACCTTCATCGGGCCGCCGGCCGCCGCCATCCGCGCCATGGGATCGAAGATCCTGGCGAAGAGGCGCATGGCAGCCGCGGGAGTGCCGGTGTTGCCCGGATACGCCGGTGAGCAGCAGGACCTCGCACACCTCGAGCGCGAAGCGCGCACCCTGGGCCTGCCGCTCATCATCAAGCCGGCCGCTGGCGGCGGCGGCAAAGGCATGCAGATCGTGCGCGCCGATGGCGAGCTTCCCGGAGCGCTCGCGGCCGCGCGCCGTCTGGCTGAGAGCGCTTTCGGGGATGGCGCGCTGCTGCTCGAGCGCTATCTGCCGGCGCCGCGGCACCTGGAGGTGCAGGTGTTCGCCGACCAGCACGGTCACTTCCTGCACCTCGGCGACCGCGACTGCTCCATCCAGCGGCGGCACCAGAAGCTCATCGAGGAAGCCCCGGCGCCTGCGGTACCAGCGGAGGTGCGCGCGCGCTTGCGGGCGGCGGCCCTCGTCGTCGCCCGCGAGATCGGCTACGTGAGTGCGGGCACGGTGGAGTTCCTCTTCGACGGCAGCGAGTTCTACTTCATGGAGATGAACACGCGCCTGCAGGTCGAGCACACGGTCACCGAAGCGGTGACCGGACTCGATCTGGTGGAGTGGCAGCTGCGCGTCGCCGCCGGGGAAACGCTGCCGCTCACGCAGGATCAGGTGCGCCTCAGCGGGCATGCGATCGAGGCGCGGGTGTGCGCGGAGGACCCGGCGCGCGGCTTTCTGCCGAGTGCCGGCCGGCTGGCACTGCTCGAGTGGCCCAGGTTGGACTCGGTGCGGGTCGATGCGGGCTTCGGCTCCGGTGACACGGTGCCGGATAACTACGATTCGCTGCTCGGCAAGGTCATTGCCTGGGCCGGCACGCGCGCTGAGGCCGCTGCGCGCCTCGCGAGCGCGCTCGATGTCACCTACTGCGCCGGAATCGCCACCAACGAGCGCTGGCTCGCGCGCATCCTGCGCGCGCCGGTGTTTCTCGAGGTGCGCCACGACATCGCGCTGCTCGATCGCAGTCTCGCTGAGTTCGCAGGTCCTGACACGGTGCCGGTGCAGGTACCGGTGCTGGCCGCGCTTGCTCTCCACCAGGCGAGCGCTGCCGGCGCCCGCTCGAGTCCCTGGGAGCTCGCCGATGGCTTCACACCGAACCTCATCCTGCCCATCGCCTACAGCTTCGCCTGCCGCGCACGCCGCATCACCGTCGAGCTCGAATACCGCAACGGCCAGCCGGTCACTGCCACCCCGAGCGGCGCGCAGCCCGAGGCGCTTGCCGAGGTGCAGACCGGCGAGCAGACCGTCGCGGCTCGCATCGGCTCGCAACGGCACCGCGCGCGTTACTTCATTGCCGCTGCGCGCATCTACCTCTGGCTGGGAGCCGCCGCGTACGAGCTGCTGCTCGATGATCCACGCACGCACGAGTTCAGCGCCACGGCCGCGGTCGGTGGCCTGACGACGCCTCTGCCGGGGATGGTGGTATCGGTCGCGGTCGGCGTCGGAGCCAGAGTGAGCGCAGGTGATGTGCTCATGGTGATCGAGGCCATGAAAATGGAGCACACCATCACCGCGCCGCACGCCGGCACGGTGAAGGCGATCCATTTTGCACGCGGCCAACGCGTGCCCGAAGGGAGCGAGCTGCTCGAGATCACTCCGGAGTAGGGCGGGAGCTCATTTTCCCTTTGCGGCCTTCGCAGCGGGCGCTGCCGCAGGCTTTGCGAGCGCACGCTCGCTGCGCACCCGCGTGATGAGCTCATCGGCGTCCGCGAGGAGATCCTTGAGCGACTGCTGCTCATCCGCCGACGGTTGCGCATGCGCCACGTAGCGCCCGTCGATGGCGAGGGAAGGAACCCCCTGGATACGGAAGTCCTCGGCCATCTGGTCGGCCTGCACCGTCTCCTTATTGATGGGCAATGAGACGTAGGCGGCGGTGAATTTCTCGGCATTGCCGCCGTTGCGCCCGACCCAGTCGGCGAGGCTCGAGGCATCGAAGAGCGGCTTGCGCTCCTCGTGAAGTGCATGAAAGAGCGGCCCATCGAGCCGGGCGAGGTCTCCGGTGGCGTCCAGCGCGTAATAGGCGCGTTGCAGGCTGATCCACTGGTCGCGGTTGAAGCCCACCGGGACACGACGGAAGAGCACATCGTGGGGAAGCTTCGCCGCCCACGCGCTCAGCAGCGGAGAGAAATGCGCGCAGTGTGGACAGGCGTAGGAGAAGAACTCGACTACCTCGATCTTGGCGCGCTGGCTCGTGGGCTGCGGCGGATCCAGGGTCATGAGGTTCTTGCCTTCCTCGAGCGCCGCGCGCAGCGACGGCGAGGCAAGCGCCAGTGTGAGCACACAGAGCATCGGCACGAAGCCGCGCAGCCCCCGCAGGCTTCGCATCCGCAGAGCGTCGAACATCCGCATCCAACCTTCCTTCAGTGGCGGCACTGCTGCCCATTATTTCGCACCACGAGGCCGGCGGCACGCACCGCCTCTGCACGCGCACGCGCGCGACGCCCCGAAGGTACGGTGGAGACGTAGGGCGAGTCGCGATCGAAGAATCGCCACGGACGCCGCGCCCAATCCCCGGCGTAATCGACCCCGATGCGGGTTGCGCGCGCGATGCGCACCGTGCGCCTGCGGGGCTGTGGGAGCTCGAGCCACAATTCATCGCCGAGCAGGTCCGCGCCGTTCAGGCGCCGATCGATGCGCAATGCGCGGCACAGCAGCCCCGGTCCCCAGGTGCTCTCCGTCAGATCTCCAAGAGGCTCGAGCGCCCGCAACAGCACTGCATGCGGAACGCCTGCGCGTCCCGTGACCACGTTCAGGCAGTTCCAGAAGCCGTAGATGAAATACACATAAGCGTGCCCCGGCGGCCCGAACATCACCTCGGTGCGCTGCGTGCGGCCGCGGGACGAATGAGCCGCGAGATCGCGCGGACCCAGATACGCCTCGGTCTCGACGATGCGTCCGGCGCGCAGCGTGCGCCCGTCATCGTGCACCAGATGCATGCCGATGAGCGCGCGCGCGACGCTCAGCGTGCCGCGCTCGAAGAAGCTGCGCGCAGGTTTTCGTTGGCCACTCACTCGGTCAGAGCGTAAAGGAATCCACTACAATGGCGCCCGCCAGGGAGGCAAGGGTGCCGCGTCTGTCGTATAATCAAGGACATAGCGAGTCGCTGGAGATGCAGATTCCTCACCCCGCCCGCATGAGCGCTCTCCTCGGCAGGGCAGTGGTGTTCGCTCTTGCGACCATGGCTGCAGCCGGCAGCGCCTGCGCGAGCCTGTACGCACTCCCCGCCGATGGCTCGGTGGTGGTCGGTAACGATTCCAACGTCACCACGGTGTACGAAGACACGCTGCCTGACATCGCGCACCGCTTCAGCCTCGGTTATTACGAGATCATCCGCGCAAATCCCGACGTGGATGTCTGGGTGCCAGGCGCCGGCCACCGGCTCACGCTGCCAGGCCGTCATATCCTGCCGGCGGGTCCACGCGAAGGCATCGTCGTCAACCTGCCCGAGCACCGGCTCTATTACTTTCCCAAGCCCCGGCCGCACGAGAAGCCGATCGTGATCACTTACCCGGTGAGCATCGGCAAGATGGACTGGCGCACGCCCCTCGGCGAGACGCGCGTCATTGCCAAGATCGTGCACCCGGCCTGGTATCCGCCCGAGTCGATCCGCAAGGAGCATGAGGAGAACGGCGATCCGCTGCCGCGGATGGTCGGCCCGGGCCCGAACAACCCTCTCGGTGATTACGCGCTGCGGCTCGCCGCCGGTCGCGGCGAATACATGATCCATGGAACCAACAAGCCCGTGGCGGTCGGCATGGCCGTGACGCACGGGTGCATCCGCATGTATCCCGAGGACGTGGCGGCGCTCTTCGCGGTCATTCCGGTCGGCACCAAGGTGCGCCTGGTCAATGAGCCGGTGAAGGTCGCTTGGGTCGATGGCCGGCTGTTTCTCGAAGCGCACCCGCCCGTCGACGAGGAAGGGCAGTCGGTCGCGCCCGACGTGCGTCAATTGTCCCAGAAGCTGAAGCACGCGCTCGGGGACAACACCGCGGCGGTGCACTGGGAGCTGGCACGCGCGACACTCAAGGCTGCGAACGGGATGCCGACGCTGGTCGGCCTCGCCGCCGAGCCGGCCAAGCTGCAATCGGCCGCGACGGTCTCCGCGCAGGCGCGCTGATCGCTAGCGCGGGCGAGCGCGGCGCAACACTCCGACGACGCTGAGGACTTCCGCGGCCCGCGTGATGATCGACAACGCGCCGCGGGCGCGCGCGAGCATGGAGAGGGCCGCGCGCGGGCGCCGCAGCAGCAGCAAGGCTGCGGCGGCGACCATCCAGGCCAGGGGGTGGCGGCGCTGCGCTCCGATATCGCTACCGTCCGGCGCGGGCGCGCTGCCCGCCAACACATCTCGCCAGCGTCGCGGGCTCAGTTGTGCCAGACGCCAGGAGATCTCCGCACGCTGAGCCTCGCAGCGCGATAATAGTGCGCGACGGCGTGTCTCGAGCTCGGCAAGCCGTTTCATGGCTCTCCCCGCGCCCGGCGCTCGTCCTTGGCGAGCTGCTCGAGCGATCCCTCGAGCACATCCGGATGAATGCGCAGCGCGCGCGCGCCGAGGTAGCCGAAGAGCGCAGCGAGCAGCACGAACAGCAGGGTGCCCCCGAGCAAGGCGAGCATGCGGTGGCTGCTCCACAGCGCGGCAACCAACGTCAGCATGCCGAAGGCGAGCGCCAGCATCGCGCAGGCGACTGCGCCGACCGCCCAGATGAGCGAGCGCAGCAGCGCCCGCAGGTGAATCTCCAGCTCGACGCCGGCGAGCTCGAGCCGCGTGTGCAGCGCTTCGAGCAGCGCGGCGAAGAGCCCGCGCAACGCCCCCGGAGGATCGGCCGCAGTCGTCGTCTCCGGAAGCGGTGCGGGCGCATCCATCATCTGCGGCCCATGAGCAGGCCGAGCAGCAGGGCAATGCCTCCGACGGCGGCGACCGCCTGCCAGGGGTTATCGTGCACGTAGCTGTCGACGTCGCGGGCGCGCGAGCGAACGGTCTCCTCGAGTGCGTTGAGTCGCGCACGCAGCTCCTGCAGCGTCACCTGGGCACGCTCCTGGACGTCCGCGCCGCCGGCGCTCGCGGTCGAACGCAACAAGCTCTCAGCGTCGCTCACGAGCGCACGCAACTCTTCGGCGACCTGGCCGCCGCCATTTCTCTCACCCATGGCAGCACTCCTTTTGTTTATGGAACTTCCAGCCGTATACCCGAGCCCATGATTTACGCATATCCGTAGTAAAACCGCGAGACTCGCACCGCCACCTGCGCTACTCTCGACGCTGGAGCCGTCCCATGAATGCGCCTCATCCGAATCCGCTGCTCGAGCTGCGCAAGCTGGGCGAGAGCGTGTGGCTCGATGACATCGGGCGCGGGATGCTCGATGACGGCAGTCTTGCGCGGCTCATCCGCGAGGATGGGCTGGCGGGGCTCACCTCCAATCCTTCGATCCTTGCCCACTCCATCATGCATCAGGCGGTGTACGCGCAGCGGATCGCCCGGCTTCTGCCCACGGTTTCCTCCTCCATGGCGCTGTACGAGGAGCTGGCGCTCGCCGACCTGCACGACGCCGCAGCGCTGCTGCGGCCGTTGTACGACTCGACCAAAGGCGGCGATGGCTTCGTGAGTCTCGAGGTGTCTCCGCATCTCGCCGATGACAGCACCGGAAGCTTCAAGGAAGCCCAGCGGCTGTGGCAGCGGCTCGCGATTCCCAACGCCTTCATCAAGATCCCGGGCACGGAGGCCGGAGTTCCGGTGATCCGCGATCTGATCGCGAGCGGCGTCAATGTCAACGTGACACTCCTCTTCTCCCCCGAGCGCTATCGCGCGGTGGTACGCGCCTATCGCGACGGCCTCTCCCGGCGCGTCGCGCAAGGCCAGCCGATCGAGAGAGTGGCTTCGGTCGCGAGCTTCTTCCTGAGCCGCATCGACACGGCGGTCGACCGCTTGCTCGATGGCCTGGCCGCGCGCGGACAGCCGGCCGCGCGCGCCCTGCGGGGCAAGGCCGCCATTGCGAGCGCCTGCCGCGCGTACGAGATCTGCGAGGAGAGCACCGCCGATCCCGCGTGGCAGGCCCTCGCGGCGCGCGGCGCTCGACCCCAGCGACTGCTGTGGGCATCGACCTCGACCAAGGATCCCGCCTACAGCCCCATCAAATACGTGGAGGAGCTGGTGGTCCCGGGCACGGTGAACACCATGCCGCTCGAGACGCTCGACGCCTACCGGCGTCTCGGACGCCCCGAGCTCACGCTCGAGCGTCATCTCGCCGAGGCCAGCGACGTGCGCGAAGGGCTCGAGCGCCTCGATGTGGACCTCGAGGCTGTCGCACAGCAGCTCGAGCGCGAAGGCGTGGCGAAATTCGTCGAGCCGTTCGATCAGCTGCAGAAGTGGCTCGAGGACAGACGGCGCGGCTGAACAGCCGCCCTGAAGAGGCTCATTCTTCCCGGGGGACTCACGTGGACACCAATGCGGTACGGGAGCGACTGCTCAAGCGTCGGGACGAGCTGCGCCAGCGGGCGAGTGAAGCGAGTGCCGATCTGCGGCACGAGACCGACCCGCTCTCGGCGGACTTCGCCGAGCAGGTGACACAGCGCGAGCACGATGATGTTCTCGGCGCCATCTCGAGCTCTGCCCAGGTGGAGCTGCAGCAGGTCGAGGCGGCGTTGCGCCGCCTGGCTTTGGGGCGTTACACGACCTGTGCCGTGTGTGGTGAGGACATCGAGCCGGAGCGGCTCGGTGCGGTTCCGTACACCGATCGTTGCCGGACCTGCGCGGAGGGAGGCCGCCGGGCAGCCGGTCGCGATGGCCGCGTCTGAGGCCGTACCGCCCTCGGGGGTCATCACGATCACGACCGACTTCGGTCATCAGGGCCCCTTCGTCGGTGTCATCAAGGGATGCATCCTCGCGCGATTCCCCGAGGCGCGCCTCATCGACCTCACTCACGAGATCGTGGTCCACTGGCCAGCGGAGGCCGGTTTCTGGCTCGCGCGCGCATTCGGATACTTTCCGCGGGGCACGGTGCACGTCGCCGTGGTCGACCCGGGGGTCGGCACGGCGCGCAATATCGTGGCCGTCAGTGCGGGGGGGCATTACTTTCTGGCGCCGGACAACGGGTTGCTGGCACCGGTCGTGACCCGGGCCCGCGACCCGCTCATCGTGCGACTCGGTGCCGGGCCACTTGCGCGCCTCGGTATTCATCACCCGAGCGCGACCTTCCATGGCCGGGACATCTTCGCACCGGTGGCGGCGGCGCTCGCGGCCGGACATTGCCGCATCGAGAGCCTGGGGGAGGTGATCACGACCATCGTTCCCTCCTGGGTCGAGGACCCCACAGTCGAGACGCGCAGCGTCAGCGGCATCGTCATCACCATCGATCACTTCGGCAACCTCATCACCAATATCGACGCGCCGCTGCTCGAGCGTTTCCGGTTGCCGCTCGTCCATGCCGGCAACCATGCTTTTCCAATCCTGCGCACCTACGGCGATACCCGGCCCGGAGAATACCTCGCGCTGATCAACTCCTTCGGCGTGCTGGAGATCGCGAGGGCAGAGAACAGCGCCGCCGAGGGACTCGGACTGAGCCGTGGGGCGCCGGTCGTCGTGCGGGACCGTACGGATCAGCCGTAAGGCTCGGCTGAACCCCAGCTCGCGCCTGCGCCTGTCATCTTGAAACCGCCACGGCGCCCCCAAGAGTTGATCGTGGGCACGAATCCGCTATAGTTCGCACCCTTATTCGTGCCCTCTCAGGCACTTTAGTTATTGAATTAACTAGGGATTTGAATCCGCAGATGTCGGAACGGGACAACGAGAGCTTCGACCTCGACGACGAATTCCTGAGTGGACCGACCGAGGACGGCACCGACTATGACCGTCTGCTCGACCGTGTGGACAAGCGTGTCCGCAATCAAGGCAAACGCGGCAAGGCTGCCTGGAGTCGGCTCGAGGAAGTGCTGGCCGACCGCAAGCTCGAGAAAGACCTGAAAGACTTCGACGACGACGAGGTGTAAGACACCCTCGCCGGAACGTCCGACCGCACCCCTGCCAATCGTGAGCGCTGGCGCAGCAGTAAGCCGCACGCCCTCGGCCTGGGTCGTCCTGAAGTTCGGCGGCACGAGCGTTTCGAGCCTCACCAATTGGAGCAACATTGCCCGGGTCGCGGCCGAGCGCTGCTCCGGCGGTGCCCGCGTCCTCATCGTGCACTCCGCGCTCGCCGGCATTACCGACCGGCTGGAGAGACTTCTCGAGGCCTCGGTGGCCCAGGCCGCTGCGGAGGAGCTGCGGCACATCGAGGAACGTCACCGGCGTCTCGTTGCCGAGCTCGGCATCGCGCTCCCGGTCGAGGTCGAGCGGCAACTCGCCGAGCTGCAGGAGATCTCTGCGGGTATCGCGCTCGTCAGAGAAGTGAGCGATCGCACCCGCGCGCGCGTCATGGCCGCCGGGGAGCTGCTGGTGACGCCCATCGGGATGCGCTTTCTCGAATCGCGTGGGCTCGAGGCCCAGGCGGTCGATGCGCGCAGGCTGCTGCGGGCCGAGCGCCCGGCAGGCGCCGCTCGCAGTAATCCACTGTCGGCGGTGTGCGGCTTTGCACCCGATCCGGCGTTGCGGCGCGAGCTGGAGACCGGCCTGCCCCTCATCATTACGCAGGGCTTCATCGCGAGCGATGAGGAAGGGCAGACGGTGCTCCTCGGCCGCGGCGGCTCGGACACCTCGGCGGCGTATCTCGCAGCCAAGCTCTCGGCGCAGAGGCTGGAGATCTGGACCGACGTTCCGGGCCTCTTCAGCGCCAACCCGCGTGCGACACCGAGTGCCCGTCTGCTGCGGACGCTCCATTACGATGAGGCGCAGGAGATCGCGACCAGCGGCGCCAAGGTGCTCCATCCACGCTGCATCCTGCCGGCGCGCCATTACGCGATCCCACTGCACGTGTATGCCACCCAGGCCCCCGATCTCGAAGGGACGGTGCTCTCCGCCGATGGCGGCGAGGGTGGTGCACAGGTGAAGGCAATCTGCACCAAGAAGGGCCTGACGCTCATCTCCCTCGAGAGCCCGGGTATGTGGCACCAGGTCGGCTTCCTCGCCGATGCCTTCCAGATATTCAAGCAGCAGGGCATGTCGGTCGATCTGGTGTCGACCTCCGAAACCAACGTCACCGTCTCGCTCGACCCCGCCGCCAACACCCTCAGCAACACTCGCGTGGCAGAGCTCGTCGCCGACCTCTCACGCCTGTGCCGCGTGCAGGTGATCGGCCCATGCGCCTCGGTGAGCCTCGTGGGACGGAACATCCGCGGCATCCTTCACCGGCTGGGCGGGGCCTTCGAGTTCTTCGAGGAGCAGAAGATCTACCTCGTGAGCCAGGCGGCCAACGATCTGAACTTCACCTTCGTGGTCGACGAGAACCAGGGCGACCGTCTGGTCGAGCAGCTGCACGAGCTGCTCATCCGGCCGGTGCCGGGCGACAAGGTCCTGGGTCCTACCTGGCAGCAGCTGTTCGCGCGTCCGCCGAAGTCCGGGGCGATGGCGGTGCCGTGGTGGCGAGCGAGGCGCAGCGGGC
>JAFAVO010000336.1 GCA_019242385.1 Gammaproteobacteria bacterium
ATCGTCGCGAATGTGATCGTCCGCGACGCGCTGGAAGCCGTGCTCGCGCAGCGCGCTGACGATGGCATATGCATTCGAGCGGCGGACCTGGTGGGCGAGCACCGGCTCGCCTGGCTCGACCAACTCGTTACCGGTGGAGATGACCGCGAGCATCGGTTGGCTTGCGACGCGAACACGCGCCATGCCGGCGGAGGCGGCAATGGCGATCTCAGGTGCGTGCAGCCGCTCGCCGGCGCGCAGCAGCAGTGAGCCCTGACGGGTATCGCTCCCGCGGCGGTGCACGTTGAGCCACGGCTCGACCCGCGCATCCATCGTCAGCTGCGCCTGACCGCGCTCGATCTTCAGCCGCTCGACCGGGACGACGCTGTCACAGCCCGCCGGCAACACCGCGCCGGTCATCACCTCGATGCAGTCCGCTGCAGAGACGAGTGTGAGGGGCGCATCGCCCGCCGCCTGCGTGGCCTGGATACGGAAGGCGCGTGACCCCGCCTCGACAGCGTGACTGTCGAGCGCGATACCGTCCATGGCAACGCGGTCGAAGGGCGGCTGATCGCGCTCGGCGTACACATTCTCGCGCAGCACCGCGCCGGCGCACTGCGCCAGCGGCAGCGATTCGATCGGCAGGCACTGCAGATGCTGGCCGATCAGCTGCTCTGCCTCGGCCGGGGTGAGCACTAGCCCTTCTTGTCGGCCGTCCTGGCCTTGTAGACCTTCACCTGCTCGTTGAAGCGGTCGGCGATCGCCTGCAGCTGATCCACTGCGGCGTTGTGCTTCTGCGCCTCGACCTGCTGCATTTTTTTCTTGTCGTCGGCCTTCAGCTTGTCGCCGCCCTTGGCGATCTGGTCATCGAGCTCCTTGTCGATGCAGGTGGTGTAGTCGCTGATGGCTTTCTGGTATTCGCCGACCGCCTTCTGCCCGGCAACCATCTCCTCGAGCGTTGCGGTCGCGCCGTCCGGAATTTTTGCCGGCGCCTGTGGGTAGGGGCAATCCGCATACGCCGTTGCCGTGGCCACGGCAAGCGCCATCACGAAGAGAGGCTTCATGGCTAGATCCTGATGCTGTGAGTTCGGGCGTCTATCTTAAGAGGCGCTCGGGAGCGCGCGCTACTGCGCGCTGCGCCGGGGCCGTACCGGCGGGCTCCGCGACCGGGGTCGAGCCGCAGGGGAGCGGATCCGGGGGCAAAGGTAACAGTCGCGGGTATGGTCGTTCACCACTCCGACCGCCTGCAGGAAGGCGTAAATGATGGTCGAGCCGACGAAGCGAAACCCGCGGCTAGCCAGATCCTTCGACAGGGCATCGCTGAGGGCGGTACGTGCCGGGACCGCGCCCCGCCTGGGGCAATTGGCGCGCGGCCGGCCACCGGCGAAGGACCAGAGGTAGCGATCGAAGGAACCGAACTCGCGTTGCACGCCCAGGAAGGCGCGCGCATTGGTGACGGTGGAATCGATCTTCAGGCGGTTGCGCACGATGGCGCTGTCCCGGAGCAGCGCAGCCCGGCGGCGGGCGTCGAATGCCGCCACCCGACCCACGTTGAAGTTGGCGAAGGCGCGCCGGTAACCGGCGCGCTTGCGCAGGATGGTCGACCACGACAGCCCGGCCTGCGCGCCTTCGAGAGTGAGCATCTCGAACAGCCGCCGGTCATCGTGCACCGGCCGGCCCCATTCCTCATCGTGATAGCGCAGGTAGTCCGCGCCTGAATTCTCGGCCCACCAACAGCGGCGCCGGGGAGTCTCGCGGGCGCGGGCTGCGCTTGGCAGCTTCGTCCGGGTCAGCTTGGCCATGTCAGTTTTTTCAGCGGCTGCAGCGTGGCAGCGCATAAATCATGACACACTGAGGTGGTGACGGATCCTCTGCTGCGAGCGCCGCGCCACCACCAGGGAGTGAATATCACCACGCTCGACTTCGGAGGCCGCTATAAGCTACACCGGGGCCTCAGGCTGCTGTTCATGGCAGGACGCAGCGTGTGCAGTAATTCCCCCGGGCAGGTCGAGTTCATGGGCTGTTTCGGTATCCAGATTCTCCTGAGCGACTATGGCCGCGAACTGAGTGAGGAGTGACCATGAATTCGCCCGCCTCGGTGCTCGATCCCAACCCACCGGTGCAGCGTTACGATCGCGTGGCGATTACGCTCCACTGGGTCGTGGCCGTGCTCATCGTGCTGGTCGGAACGCTCGGGCTGCTGCACGACTCGTGGCCACGCAGCACACAGGCGTTCTGGATCAACCTGCACGCGCTTTTCGGATTGTCCGTCTGGACACTCATGGTCCTGCGGCTGTGGTGGCGGTTCCGGCACCCCCCGCCGGCGCCAACGCCCGAGAGCGGAGTGCTCACGTATCGGCTCGCCTACGCGGTCCACGCGTTGCTGTACGTGCTGGTCTTCGTCATCCCGCTCATCGGAATCGTGACCTTCATCTGGCACGGGCGGGCGTTCGACTTCGGGCTCTTCAAGGTGGACTTCGGCGTCAAATCGAATCGCGCCATCTTTAATCCCACCGAGGACGTGCACGGTTACCTCGCGTACATCCTGTTTGTGCTGATCGGACTGCACGTGCTCGCTGCTCTCTGGCACCAGTTCGTGCGCCGTGACCGGCTCATGCAGCGCATGTGGCCGGCAGCGCCGGCAAAGCCGCGGTTGCGGCCGTAGTAGAATCGGCGCCTCGCGCCCGTAGCTCAGTTGGATAGAGCATCAGGCTTCGAACCTGAGGGTCGGGAGTTCGAATCTCTCCGGGCGCGC
>JAFAVO010000035.1 GCA_019242385.1 Gammaproteobacteria bacterium
CTGCGCCAGCGCGTCATCGCACGAGTGCTGCGACCGCGCAGTCGAAAGCAGGACGCACGGGCTCTGCGCTCCGTCATGGAGCGCTCGTCGAAGGCACCGTCAATGCCAATCGCGCCGGCTACGGTTTCGTGCGCGTCGAAGGGGTCAGCGAGAGCGTATTCCTGCCACCGCCCGAGATGCGCGGTGTCATGCACGGCGATCGACTGCGCGTCAAAGTCTCTCGCGATGGCAGCGATCGCTGGTCCGGAACCGTTGACCAGGTCCTTTCACGCGGAGTCACCGCCTTTCTCGGCACGATCGAGATCCAGGGACGCAGTGCCTGGGTGAATGCCGCGGACCGGCGCCTGCAGCTGCGTTGCGCGGTAGCGCCGCAGGATCTGCATGGGGCTCATCACGGCGACTGGGCCATCGCACGCATCACGCGTCACGCCGGCTCCGCTTCCCCCGCACAGGCGCGCATCGAGAAAGTCCTCGATCCCGACCGCCCGGTGGAGCTCGCCACCGAATCCGCCATCGCGCGCTTCGACCTGCCGTATGAGTTTCCCGCAGAGACGCTGCGCGAGGCGCGCGACTGCGGTGAGCGTGTCGATGGGCGCGAAGCCGCCGGGCGCATCGATCTGCGCGAGCTGCCGCTCGTCACCATCGATGGCGAGGACGCGCGGGATTTCGATGATGCCGTCTACGCCGAGCCGCATGCCGGCGGCTTTCGTCTCATCGTGGCGATCGCCGATGTCAGTCACTACGTGCGGCCGGGAACTGCGCTCGATGCCGAGGCGCAGCGGCGCGGCACCTCGGTATATTTTCCGACCCGGGTGCTGCCGATGCTGCCGACCGCGCTCTCGGATCATCTGTGCTCACTCGCGCCGAACGTCGACCGGCTGTGCTTCGCCGCCGACATGCTCGTGAGCCGCAGTGGCGCGCTCAAGAGTGCGCGCTTCTATCCGGCGGTGATGCGCTCGGCTGCTCGCCTCACCTACACGCTCGCGAACGAGGCCTTGTTCGAAGGCCGTCCCGCGGCGCGCGCGCAGCTGGGTCCGCTGCTCGAGCGGCTCATGGTACTGGTGGACGTTTACCGCGCCCTGTACCGGGCCCGCGCTCGGCGTGGAGCGCTCGACTTCGATGCGGCCGAGGCGGAATTCGTCATCGACGCCGGCGAGCATGTGCGCGCGATCGAGCTGCGGGTGAGGAACCACGCCCATCGGCTCATCGAAGAATGCATGATCCTCGCCAACGTCGCCGTGGCGCGCGAGCTCGAGACCTCGCACACCCCGACACTGTATCGGGTGCACGGGGTGCCCGAGGATGAGAAGCTCGAGCGCCTCGCATCGACACTCGCCTCGCTCGGCATCGATGCACGCATTCCCAAGAGCGTGACCACCCGCGACCTGCAGGCGATAGCGCCGCGTGTGAGCGATGCCTCCGAGCGGACCTTCATCGAGTCACTGGTGGTGCGCGCCATGCCCCAGGCGATCTACCAGCCCACCAACATCGGGCACTTCGGCCTCGCCCTCACCCAGTACGCTCACTTCACTTCGCCCATCCGCCGCTACCCGGACCTCGTGGTGCATCGGACTCTCAAGGCGCACATCAACGGCGCCGCGCCAAGTTCAATTCCGGCACGGCGCGAACGCGAGCCCTCCGGCGGATCGGCGCGGCGTTATGCCGTGGGCGAGCTCGCAGCATTGGGGGAGAGCACCTCGCGCCTCGAGAAGCGCGCCGATGAAGCCGACCGCTACGTCTCGGGCTTCCTCAAGTGCAACTATCTGAAGGAGCGCATCGGGCAGACGTTCCAGGGTCTCATCACCACCGTGGTGGAGTTCGGCTGCTTCGTGCAGATCCTGGACGTCGCGGTCGACGGACTGCTGCACATCAACAATCTGCACGATGACCTTTACGTGATGGAAGAGGACGGCCATGCGTGGCGCGGGCAGCGCAGCGGCCGGCGGCTGCGCACCGGCGCGCACCTGCGGGTCATCGTCACGGCGGTCAATCCCATCGAGAATCTCATCGATCTGTCACTCGCCGAAGAGGGCTGAGCCTGCCCTTGCGGGCCAGCTCGAGCGGGATGAAAAAGAGCGAAACCATCTACGGCCTGCACGCAGTACGGGTTCTGCTCGAGCGCCACCCCGAGCGCGTGCTCAACGTGCGCCTGGCCGCGCAGCGCGACGATCCGCGCGCCCGCGAGATCGAAGAGCTGGCACGCAAGGCGCAACGTCCGCTGCAGCGGGTCGATATGCATTCGCTGCGCCAGCAGCTCGGCGATGTCGCGCACCAGGGCGTGGCCGCAGAGATCGCCGCGCTTCCACCCTGGAGCGAAGATGAGCTCCTCGAGGCACTGCAATCCGCCCCTACACCGCTCCTGCTCGCGCTCGATGGCGTGCAGGATCCGCACAATCTCGGCGCTTGCCTGCGAACCGCAGACGCCTGCGGTGCGCTCGCGCTCATCATTCCGCGCGATCGCGCGGCACAACTGACCGCCGCGGTGCGCAAGGTGGCCGCAGGTGCCGCGGAGACGACACCGGTCGTCGCGGTGACCAATCTCGTGCGCACTCTGAAACTCCTGAAGGACTCCGGCCTGTGGATCGTCGGCGCCGACGCTGCGGCGCCGAAGTCGGCGCGGCAGGTGGACCTGACCGGACCTGTGGTGCTGGTGCTCGGAGCTGAAGGGTCGGGGTTGCGGCACCTGACGCGACAGAACTGCGATTTCCTCGTGAGCCTGCCGCAACGGGGCACGGTGGAGAGTCTGAACGTCTCGGTCGCCGCGGCCATGTTGCTCTATGAGACGCTGCGGCAGAGAGAAGGCTCTGACGGCGGCGCTGGCGGGGCGCCGAGGGGGTAGGCCGTGGATTTCCTATACAGCCCAAAAACGTCGGATTACCTCGCGCGCCTTGGTGCCTTCATGGACGCGCACATCTACCCCAATGAGGAGGCCTTCGACGCGCAGCAGCGCGCCGGGGATCGCTGGCAGGAGCCGCCGCTCCTGGAAGAGCTCAAGCAGAAAGCGCGTGCGGCGGGGCTATGGAATCTCTTTCTGCCGGATTCTCCGCACGGCGCGGGCCTGACCAATCTCGAGTACGCGCCGCTCTGCGAGCTGATGGGACGCGTGCCGTGGTCGGCAGAGGTCTTCAATTGCTCCGCGCCCGATACCGGCAACATGGAGACGCTCGAGCGCTACGGCACGCCGCAGCAGAAGCAGGAGTGGCTCGAGCCGCTGCTTACGGGTGCGATCCGCTCGGCCTTTGCCATGACCGAGCCGCGGGTGGCCTCGAGCGATGCCACCAATATCGAGAGCTCCATCGTCCCCGATGGCGATGCCTACCTTATTAATGGGCGTAAGTGGTGGACCTCCGGCGCCGGCAGCGCCCGCTGCCGGGTATTCATCTTCATGGGCAAGACGAACCCGCAGGCGGCGAAGTACCTGCAGCAATCGATGATCCTCGTGCCGCGCGATGCGCCGGGAATCACCATCCTGCGCCACCTGCCGGTGTTCGGCTTCGATGACGCGCCCCACGGTCACATGGAGATCGAGTTCTGCAACGTGCGGGTCCCGCGGAGCAATCTGCTCCTCGGTGAAGGGCGCGGGTTCGAGATTGCGCAGGGGCGACTTGGTCCCGGGCGCATCCACCACGCCATGCGCCTCATCGGCGTCGCCGAGCGGGCGCTCGAGAGGATGTGCCGCCGCGTGCGGGGCCGCATCGCCTTCGGGCGGCCGATCGCGGAGCAGTCGGTCACCCTCGAGCGCATCGCCGAGTCGCGTATCCGCGTCGACCAGGCCCGGCTCCTCGTCTACAAGGCTGCATGGCTCATGGATACCGTGGGCAACAAGGCCGCGCGCGCCGAGATCGCCGCGATCAAGATCGCAGCTGCCGACACCGCCTGCCAGGTGATCGACTGGGCGATTCAGGCGCACGGCGCGGCGGGCCTGTCCGAGGATTTCCAACTGGCCCGGGCCTACGCGCACGCGCGCTCCATCCGGCTCGCGGATGGACCGGATGAGGTTCACCGCAACCAGATCGGTCGTCTCGAGCTGCGCAAGTACGGCGGCGGCGCGCATGAGCCAGGCTGAGCTCTCCGGCACGAGCCCGCCCGATGAGCGCCATCGCTTCGATGAGGCATCGCTCGGGCGCTGGCTGCGGGAGCATTTGCCGGGCTTCGCCGGGCTCGATCGTACCGAGCAGTTTCGCGGTGGCCAGTCCAACCCGACCTTTCTGCTCACCGCCGCGGATGGTGCCCGGTATGTGCTGCGCAAGCAGGCGGCCGGGACGCTCCTGCCCTCGGCACACGCGGTCGATCGCGAGTTTCGGGTCATCAGTGCGCTCCACGGCAGCGCAGTGCCGGTGGCGCGTCCCTTCTGCCTCTGCACCGATGAACATGTCATCGGCACTCTCTTCTACGTCATGGCGTACGCGGCCGGCCGCAACTTGTGGGACGCGACCCTGCCCGGGATGAGGCCGCCCGAGCGCGCGGCACTCTATGAGGAGATGAACCGCGTGCTGGCGGCGCTCCACACGCTGGACTACGCCGCCCTCGGCCTCGGTGATTTCGGCAAGCCCGGCAACTACTTCGCGCGGCAGATCGCGCGCTGGAGCCGCCAGTACCGTGCCTCCGAGACCGAGCCCATCGAGGCCATGGAGAAACTCCTCGCCTGGCTCCCGGCGAATATCCCGGAGGGCGAGGAGACGGTGCTCGTGCACGGGGACTACCGAATCGACAACCTCATCTTCGATGCGCGCGCGCCGCGCATGCTCGCGGTCGTCGACTGGGAGCTCTCGACCCTCGGGCATCCGCTCGCGGACTTCTCCTACCACGTGATGCTCTGGCGCATCCCGGCGGGGGAGGCGGGAGGCCTCGGCGGGCTTGACCTGCGCGCGCTCGGAATTCCGAGCGAGGCGGACTACATCGCCGCCTACTGTGCCCGCACCGGGCGGGCCGCGATCGAGCCGCGGGCGTGGGAATTCTGCATGGCGTACAACCTCTTCCGCATCGCCTGCATCCGTCAGGGCATCCTGAAGCGCGTCCTCGAGGGTACCGCCGCGAGTGCCCATGCGCGCGAGGCGGGCACGAAGGCCCGGGCGACCGCGCAGCTCGCCTGGCGACAGGTCGAGGAGCGCCTCGGGGCTTGAGGCTCGAGGGTCAACTCCTTGTTTATCAAGAGGTGCGCAACTTTCCCACGTTGCGCCGGCGGGGCCCTTTCAGTATGCTGCGCGCCCCCTTTGAACAGGGTGCGGCGGCAACTCCCCGAGTCGTCACCGCTGATCTCCTTGCCGCACCGGGAAAGCCTCGCGTTCCGGGCGGCTTTAAACCGAAAGGAGTATTCAATGAGGCATTACGAGATCGTATTTCTGGTGCATCCCGATCAGAGCGAGCAGGTGCCCGCGATGATCGAGCGCTACAAGGGCATGATCGCGGCCGGTGGCGGCCGTGTGCATCGTCTGGAGGACTGGGGGCGCCGCCAGCTCGCGTACCCGCTCTCGAAGGTCCACAAGGCGCACTACGTGCTCATGAACATCGAGACCGACCAGAAGACCCTCGATGAGCTCACCGGCGCGTTCCGTTTCAGTGACGCGGTGTTGCGCCACCTGGTGGTGAACATGGACGCGCCCGTCACTGATCCCTCGCCCATGGCCAAGGCGGCCGATGAGGAAGGCGAGGGTGGCGGCAAGCGCCGTGAGCGCACGCGCGATGAGAGCGCACCGCCCGCCGACGAGGAAGACCAGGTCGGTGAGAGCGCCTGAAGAGCGAGCGCATCGCGCTCGACTGCACTAAACTCATTTCGAGGGAAAGATTCATGGCAATGTCCAGAGGCTCCGGTGGCGGCGGTAGCCGCTTCTCGCGTCGCAAGAAATTCTGCCGCTTCACCGCCGAAGGGGTGAAGTCGATCGACTACAAGGATCTGGCGACACTCAAGGGCTATATCACCGAGACCGGCAAGATCGTGCCGAGCCGCATAACCGGTACCAAGTCCTTCTACCAGCGTCAGCTCGCGGTTGCGATCAAGCGCGCGCGTTTCCTGGCGCTGCTGCCGTACACCGATCAGCACTGAGGACGGTGAGCGATGGAAATCATTCTTCTGCAGAAGGTCGCTAACCTCGGCAACATCGGGGACCGCGTCAAGGTGCGCTCCGGGTTCGGCCGCAATTTCCTGCTGCCCCAGGGCAAGGCGACGCTCGCCACCCCGGAGAACGTCGCGCGCTTCGAGGCACGGCGAGCCGAGCTCGAGCGGCTCGCGCGCGAGCACCTGACCTCCGCGGCAGAGCGGGCCGAGGCCATGAAGGAGTTCAAGCTCACCATCCACGCCAAAGCCGGCACCGAAGGGAAGCTGTTCGGCTCGATCGGCACCAGCGATATCGCCGAGGCCGCGACCCGTGCCGGGTTCAAGGTCGAGCGCAGCGAGGTGCGCTTGCCGCACGGCCCGCTGCGCATGGTGGGCGAGCACAGCATCAACCTGCACCTGCATGCCGATGTCGACGTGCCAGTGCAGGTCACGATCGTCGCGGAAGAGTAGCGCCGGCCGCGGCCCATCCCGGTGGCTGGTACCGCCAAGGCCCGTGGGGATTCGGCACCAGTTGCGCTGATCGACGCGCCCGCACCGCCGCATTCCATCGAGGCCGAACAGGCGCTGCTCGGTGGCTTGCTGCTCGATTCGATCGCCTGGGACAACATCGCGGATGTCGTTACCCGCGAGGACTTCTACCGTCCCGACCACCAGCTGATCTTCGACGGCATTGCCAGCCTCGTAGGCGAGGGCAAGCCCTGCGATGTGGTTACCGTGTCGCAGGAGCTCGAGCGCACCGGCACCCTCGAGTCCGCTGGCGGCCTTGCCTACCTGAGCTCGGTAGCGCGCGATACCCCGAGCGCGGCCAACGTACGGGCCTACGCGGACATCGTGCGCGAGCGCTCACTGTTGCGCCAGCTGATCCGCGCCGGCACCGACATCGCCGCCGCGGTGTTCCGGAGCGAAGGCGCGACCGCCCGCGATC
>JAFAVO010000127.1 GCA_019242385.1 Gammaproteobacteria bacterium
CGCTCGGCCGTATCGCTACCGACATCGTGGTGAACTGCGCCGGCATGTGGGCGCGGGAGATCGGCCGCATGGCGGGAGTCGATGTGCCACTGCAGGCCGCGGAGCACTATTACCTCATCTCTGAGCCCATTGCCGGGGTGCACCCGCAGCTGCCGATCCTGCGCGACCCAGGCCGCAGCACCTACATCCGTGAGGAAGCGGGCAAGCTGATGGTCGGCATCTTCGAAGACGCGGCGCGGCCCTGGAGTGTCGAGGGTATTCCGGCTGATTTCTCCTTCGCGGAGATCCCACCGGACTGGGACCGTATGCAGCCCTATCTGGAGCGGGCGTGCGAACGGGTACCGGTGCTCGCTCAAAGCGGCGTCAGGCTGCTGTTCTGCGGGCCGGAATCCTTCACCCCCGATCACAACTACCTGATGGGCGAGGCACCTGACCTCAAGGGCTTTTTTGTGGCCGCCGGCTTCAACTCGCTCGGCATACTTTCCGGCGGCGGCGTCGGTTTCGTCATGGCGGACTGGATCGCACGCGGCCACGCGCCGATGGATGTGTGGTCGGTCAATATCCGGCGAGTGCATTCCTGGCAGAACAATCCCCGCTACCTGTCCGATCGGGTGATCGAGACGCTCGGCATCGGGTACCAGGATCACTGGCCGTTCCGCCAATGGAGCAGCGCGCGCGGCGTCAAGCGCAGCGTCCTGCACGAGCGGGTCGCGGCGGCCGGCGCGTGCTTCGGCGAGTCTGCGGGGTGGGAGCGACCCAACTGGTATGCCCGGCCGGGGCAGGAGCCCGTATACGAGTACGCCTGGGGACGACAGAACTGGTTCGAGAACAGTGCGCAGGAGCACCGTGCGGTACGCGAGGCCGTCGGACTCTTCGAGCAGTCCTCTTTCGCCAAGATCCTCGTCCAGGGACGCGACGCCGAGCGCGAACTGAACCTCATCGCCACCGCCGATTGCCGCATCCCCATCGGCAAGGTGCTGTACGCGCAATTCCTCAACGAGCGCGGCGGGATCGAGGCGGATGTCAGCATCACGCGCCTGGCGAGCGATCGCTTCATGGTGGTGACGGCGGCGTTTACCGCCACACACGTCATCGCCTGGCTGCGTGAGCACGTGTCACCGGACCGCCACTGCGTGGTGACCGATATGAGCGATGCGTGGTGCATGCTCAACGTTCAGGGTCCACGCGCACGTGAGCTGCTGTCGAGGCTCGCCGGAGGTGACTGGTCGAACGCCGGCTTTCCCTTCGGCAGCGCGCGCCACGTTCAGATCGGCTACCAGCAGGCACTCGCGCTGCGCATGACTTACGTCGGCGAGCTCGGCTGGGAGCTGTACGTACCGGTGCCCTTCGCCACCGCTGTGTACGACGCCATCGTCGAAGCGGGCAAGCCGCTCGGCCTGCGTCACTGTGGCTACCACGCGCTCAACTCCCTGCGTATCGAGAAAGCCTATCGGGATTGGTCACATGACATAGGTCCGGATGACACGCCGCTCGATGCGGGGCTCGCCTTCACCTGTGCCTGGACCAAGCCCGAGGGCTTCATCGGTCGCGAGGCCCTGCTCGCGGCGCGCTCGCAACCGCGGCGCCGGCGACTGGTGCAGTTCCTGCTCTCAGACCCGGCGCCGATGCTCTATCACCATGAGCCCATCCTGCTCGAAGGCCGGCGCGTGGGCCTCATCACTTCCGGCATGTTCGCGCACACCCTCGGAGCTGCCGCAGGGCTCGGCTACGTGCACGCGGAGCAAGGCGTATCCGAAGAACTCATCGCCTCGGGACGCTTCGAGATCCTGATCGCGGACCGTCAGGTGCCGGCACGCGCATCGCTGCGTCCGCTCTACGATCCTTCGGGTCTGCGGCCGCGCAGTTGACAGCTCGCTGCGCACCCCCGCAGCGCGGCGCGCCGCTCGATCCGGTTCCAGCTCAATCGCGCCGCGCGCTGTGAGCGTCGAATTCCAGCAGCCTTTGCCGCAGAAAGTCCGCCGCCAGGGTCACCTGCCCGTCCGCGAAGCGGACCTCATAGGGCTGGCCCGAAAGCGAAGACTTCGAAGCGCAATAACGGATGAAGTCCTCGGCGGTGCGCACGCGGGCTCCCGCAGCGCGCAGCTTGCTGCGCAAATGACTCACGGCTGCGCTGCTGTCGTACGCCTTGCCATTGCGAATGAACTGCGCATCGTGCATGGAGCCCACGACCTGCAGCAGGTACTCGATCCGAGCTTGCTCGGTCGGCGCAACATCGGCGGCCCGGCCGACCGTCGCGATTGCCAACAGCGCCACGATGCATGCGCGCAACATCTGCGCAGCGAGTGTGCCGTGCAAGGAGAGAACAGCCAAGCGTAGCGGCACATCGCCGCCGCCCACTCCGCGCGTGCTCCGGCCACTACTGATGGGGGCGGTAAGCCTAGCGACGCGGCGTCCGCT
>JAFAVO010000253.1 GCA_019242385.1 Gammaproteobacteria bacterium
GTGAGCCGCGACGGGGGCCGCAGCTTCACTCTGCAGCAGCAGCCCGATTATTCCGGACTCTCGGCCGTCTGCCCGGCGCGCGAGGCGACAGTGGCCGTGGTGGGCGAGGACGGTGCGCGGCTCATCGAAATCAAGGGGACGAGCAGCCTCCCCCGGAGCGCGCGCCGATGAGGACCGGCGGGGACGCACCACATTTGCCGGCGACGCTGGTCGGCCGGCTGGAGCGGCTGATCTTCGGCCATCGCATCCCGATCCTGGTGCTGTTCGCGCTCGGAACGCTGGTGCTCGGCCTCACGGCAGTGCGTGGACTGCGCATCGACACCTCGTTCAACAAGACCCTGCCGGTCCATCACGAGTACATGCGCACCTACCTCGACCCGCGGGTGGCCGAGTTCCGTGGCGCCGACCGTGTGCTCATCGCGTTGATCGCGCGCGACGGCAACATGTTCACTCCGCAGTTCTTCGCTGCGCTGCGCCGGGCCACCGACGAGGTCGTGGTCATGGATGGCATCGACCGCACGCAGGTGCAGTCGATCTTTACCCCGAACGTACGCTACCTGGAGGTGGTCGAGGACGGCATCGAAGCCGGCAACGTCATCCCGGCCGACTTCACGCCCACGCCGGAGAGCATGGCGCGGGTGCGCGACAACATCAGGAAAGCCGGCATCATCGGCCGGCTGGTCGCGAACGATTTCTCCGGCGCGCTGGTGAGCGCGATCGTGCTCGATACCGACGCGCAGGGTAAGCCGGTCGATCCGATCCGCGTCGCGCGCGAGCTCGAGCGGCGCGTGCGCGCCCCGCTCGCCGGCCCCGACATCGATGTGCACATCATCGGTTTCGCCAAGGTCATGGCCGACATCGCCGATGGGGCGGCATGGGTGCTGCTGTTTGCGCTCATCACGCTCGTGCTGACGCTGCTCGCGGTACGCATTTACTGCCAGTCATGGCGGGTGGCGTTCGTGCCGGTGCTGTGCTCGGTGATTGCCGTGGTGTGGCAGCTCGGCGCGCTGGTGCTGCTGCGCTATGGCATCGATCCCATCGGCCTGCTGGTGCCGTTCCTGATATTCGCCATCGGTGTGAGCCACGGCGTGCAGAAGATCAGCGCGGTGAGCGATGGCGCGTTTGCCGGACTCGGCAGCATGGAGGCGGCACGGCGCACGTTCCGCCAGCTGCTCGCGCCGGCGATCGTCGCGCTGCTAGCGGATCTGGTGGGATTCGTCACCATCCTGCTCATCCCGGTGGAGGTGATCCGCGAGATGGCGATCACCGCGAGCATCGGGGTCGCCATCGTCATCCTCACCGACCTGGTGCTGCTGCCGGTGCTGGTCTCCTACGTGCACTTCGACGCCGGCTATCACGCGCGCGTGGCTCGGCGACAGCGCTGGCTGAGTGGCGTATGGCACCGCCTCGCCCGTGTCACACGGCGACGCAACGCGCTCGTGGTCATCGTGATCGCTGCAGTGCTCGGAGCGCTCGGCTGGTGGAAGGGACGCGAGACGCCGATCGGCGATACCCAGGGGGGTGTGCCGGAGCTGCGTGCCGACTCGCGTTACAACCGCGACAATGACGCCATCACCGCCAAATTCAGCATCGGTGTCGATGTGCTCACGGCGATCGTGCAGTCGCAGCAGCCGCTGTGCGTCAGTCACGACCTGATGACCTGGGTCGACCGCTTCGGCTGGCACATGCGCAACCTTCTCGGCGTGCAGGAAGTGATCACGCTGCCCTTCATCGCCAAGGTGGCGATCGCCGGCTGGAACGAGGGCAGCCTCAAGTGGCGCAGCATCCCGCGGGAGCAGACCCAGCTCACACAGTCGACGCGCTATATCGAGACCAGCACCGGACTGCTGAACGAGAACTGCGACGTCGTGCCGGTCCTGATGTTTCTCACCGACCACCGCGCCGGCACGATTGAGCGCGCCGTGGCGCAGGTGAAGCAGTGGCGCAGCGCCAACCCTGTGCAGCTGGCCCAGCTGCGGCTCGCAGCCGGGAACGTCGGGGTGATGGCGGCCACCAACGAGACGGTCGAGGCGAAGCAGCTGCTGATACTGGCCGGGGTATTCGCCGCAGTGATCGTCATGTGCCTGCTCACCTTTCACTCGGTAGTGGGCACGGTGCTGGTGGTGCTGCCGCTGGCGCTGGTATCGGTGCTGGTCTATGCCGTGATGGCGCTGGTCGGTATCGGGCTCAAGGTCTCGACCCTGCCCATGGTGGCGCTCGGCGCCGGCATCGGTGTCGACTACGGCATCTACCTGTTCAGCCGCATGCAGGAGTTCCTGCACCAGGGATTGCCGGTGCGCGTTTGCTACGAGCGCACGCTGCGCGTCACCGGCGCGAGCATCATTTTCACCGGCATCACGCTGGCGATCGGCGTGGCGACCTGGGTGTTCTCACCGCTCAAGTTTCAGGCTGACATCGGCATCATGCTGACCTTCATGTTCCTGGTGAACATGCTGGCCGCGATCGTGCTGCTGCCGGCGCTCGCCGCCTGGCTGATCCATCCGCTCGGTACCCGCCAGGTCAGGCGGTCGCGTGCCTGATGAGCCTGCGTCCGGTGAGGCCGACCATCAGCCGCGTGACCCCGGTGAACAGCAGGTTCACGCCGACGATGGTGCCGATCGCCCACACGGAGCTCGAGGGCCAGTGCAACCAGATCATGCCGCCCAACACCAGCGCCAGGATGCCGTTGGCCAGCATCCAGCCCGATGCCTGCTCGCTCCTCAGCCGGAAGTAGGTGACGATCTCGCACACACCGGCGACCAGTATCACCGCCGCGAGCAGCAAGGTCAGTGTCCCCAGACCGAGCAGCGGGTGCGTGAGCATGTAATAGCCGCCGATCAGGAACACCACACCCGCGAGGATCTGAAACAGGACGCGCCGCGCGCCGCCGCCCTCGAATGCGGATATGAAGTGGCTCACGCCGCCGAAGATCAGCAGCCAGCCGACGAGCAGCGCGACCCCGAGACCGGCCACGGCCGGCTCGATGATGGCGAACGCTCCAACCACGATGAAAAGGATCGCGGCGACGATCAGCCAACCGGAGAACCGGCGAGCGCCCTTGAGGATCGGACCTTCTGTAGCCATGTAACGCCCTCCAGGCTTGTTTTGTTTTGTACGGATATTGTGCCGCCCGGGGAGAGCGGTCGTAACTACCCTTTGGGACAGGTGATCGAGTCGGCCGCCGCGCTCAAGCCGTCGCTGGGCGCGGACCAGCGAGCCATGCGCCGTGCAGGTCTAGCCCAGATAGCCGAAACCGCGCGCCATGAGTGCAGCGCACAACAAGATGACGACGATCGCGCTCAGCTCGAGC
>JAFAVO010000273.1 GCA_019242385.1 Gammaproteobacteria bacterium
CCCTGCACCCGCTCACCCTGATGGTGGTGGGGCTTTACGGCCGGGTGCTGCCGAACCAGGACGGCGCACCGCTGCGCCTCATCGTCCCGTGGAAGTACGGGTTCAAGAGCATCAAGTCCATCGTCAAGATCGGCTTCACCGCACAGCAGCCGCGCACCACCTGGGCCGGCGCCGCGTCCAACGAATACGGGTTTTACGCCAACGTGAATCCGCAGGTCGATCATCCGCGCTGGAGCCAGGCGAGCGAGCGCCGCATCGGTGCGCCTTTCCTCGCAGCGCGCCGTCCGACCCTGCCCTTCAACGGTTATGCCGATGAGGTCGCGAGCCTCTACCAGGGAATGGACCTGCGGCGTAATTTCTGATGACCCTTGCCCAGCGCTACCGGTTCATCTACAAGCCACTGGTATTCGCGGCTTGCCTCGTGCCGCTGGTGTGGCTCACCTGCGGTGCCTTCGGCTGGCTCGGTGCCTCGCTCGGTCCCGACCCGGTCAAGGAGCTCGAGCACGAGTGCGGTAAAACTGCGCTGAATCTGCTGTTACTGACTCTGGCGGTGACCCCGGTGCGCCAGCTCACTGGGCAAACGCAGCTGCTGCGCCTGCGGCGCATGCTGGGCCTGTTAGCCTTCTTCTACGTCCTGCTGCATTTCGCGATTTACCTGGTCCTCGATCTGGAGCTCAACTTCCGCACCCTCGGCGCCGATATCGCCAAGCGCCCCTATATCACCATTGGCTTCACCGCCCTGCTGATGCTGATACCGCTTGCGGTCACCTCCACCAACGGCATGATGCGCCGGCTCGGCCGCCGCTGGCAGAGCCTGCATCGCTTGGTCTATGTGATCGCCATTCTCGGTGTGTGGCACTTCTACTGGCAGGTGAAGCGCGACATTCGCGAGCCACTCGTCTATGCGGGGATTCTCGCTGTGCTTCTTGGCTATCGGGCGCTGCGTGCGCGCCTGCGCGGGCGCGACACCGCAAGCCCGGCGGTGCGGCGCGGTGCCGCGCCGGCAGGGCAACTCGCAGCAAAACCCGGAGCCAACCTGGTCCCGTCGGAAGCAGATTCGCCCTGAACTAGCGGCAATGTGGGGTCCTGGACCGGACCGGCTTACATCGAGGTCCGGATCTGCCACAGCTCCGGAAAGAACTGCAGCTCGAGCGCCTTCGCGAGGTAAGACACTCCGCCCGTGCCGCCGGTCCCCGGCTTGTAGCCGATGATGCGCTCCACCGTCTTCAGGTGATGGTAGCGCCAGAGCTGGAAGTTGTAGTCGAGGTCGACCAGCCGTTCGGCGAGCTCGTACAGATCCCAGGCCTGGTCGGCATTGTGATACACGCCGAGCCATGCACCCGCCACCTGTTTGTTCGCCTGATACGGCTCGCTGAAATCCCGCGTAAGGTAATTCTCGGGGATGCCGTAGCCGCGGCGGCTCAGCAGCCGCAGCACCTCATCGTAGAGGGAGGGCTCGGCAAGCGCGCGCGCGAGCAGCTCGTAGGCCTGCGGGTCGCGCTTGTGGACCTCGATCATGGTCGGGTGCTTGTTGCCGAACAGGAACTCGAGCAGCCGGTACTGCACGGACTGGAAACCGGAGGAGCGCCCCAGCGAGTTGCGAAACGCGGTGTACTCGAAGGGCGTCAGGGTCGAGAGCACGTCCCAGACCGTGAGCAGCTGCGTCTGGGTGCGGGAGATGCGCGCCAGCATCTTCAGCGCCGGATCGAGATCGTCGCGGCGTATGCACTCGAGAGCCGCGGTCAGCTCGTGCAGCATCAGCCGCATCCATAGCTCCGACACCTGGTGCACGACGATGAACACCATCTCGTTGTGCTGGCTCGAGATCGGCTTCTGCGCGGTGAGCAGTCTCTCGAGCTGCAGGTACTCGCCGTAGGAGAGCGAGGAGCCCAGATCCCAATGCACCGCCTCGTCGGCGAGCTCGACACGCGTCGGCTTGTCGTACTGACTTTCACTCATACGCACCGATGGTACACGTCAGCGGCGCAACGGCAACCGAGCGCAATCTCCTCCGGTGGTTTAGGATCGCGCGCCTGTCCCAGCGAGACCTGCAACGCAGCCCACCGTGAGCACTCCCATCCTCGAGGTCCGCGACCTGGTGAAGTTGTACGCGGCCGCCACCGCCGTGGCGGGCGTCTCCTTCAGCGTCCCCGCGGGAATCTGCTTCGGCCTGCTCGGGCCCAACGGGGCCGGCAAGACCACTACCATCGAGATGATGGAAGGGATCCTGCCACCAACCTCGGGCCAGGTGCTCTACCGCGGGGAGACTCTCGGCACACGCTTCCGCCAGGAAGCGGGCATCCTGTTCCAGAAGACCGCCCTGCAGGATTTCCTCACCGTGCGCCAGTCCATCGCCCTGTTCCGCGGACTGTACGACCGGGGGCTGACGGTCGATGAGGTATTGCGGCTGTGCGCGCTCGAGAAGCTCGCGAGTCGCGACAATCGCAAGCTCTCCGGCGGGCAGCAGCAGCGGCTGCTGCTCGCCATCGCGCTGGTCAACGATCCGGCCGTGCTCTTCCTCGATGAGCCCACCACCGGGCTCGACCCGCAGGCGCGGCGCAACTTCTGGGAGCTGGTGCAATCGATCAAGGCCCAGCGCAAGACCATCATCCTCACCACCCACTACATGGAGGAGGCGGAGCTGCTGTGCGATGACATCGTGATCCTCGATCACGGCCGTATCGTGGCGCAGGGGCCGCCGCGGCGGCTGTTGCACGAGCATTTTGCCCAGGTGCTGCTCGAGCTGCCACGGCAGGATTTCCCGGCCGCGGCACGCGCGCTGCCGCTGAACATCCTCGAGAGCAGCGATCGCATCGAGATCACCACCGATAATCTCGAAGCCACCCTGCGCACGCTGCTCGCGGCGCAGGTGCCGCTCGGGCACCTGCGCATCCGGCCGGCCAATCTCGAGGATCTGTTTCTCGAGCTCACCGGCACGGAGCTGCGGACGTGATACACCGGCTGCTGGCGGTACTGCACGCACGCAATCTGGAGTTCCTGCGTGACCGCAGTACCCTCATCTTCACGCTGCTGCTGCCCGTGTTGCTGGTGATCGGCATGGGTTTCGTGTTCGGTGGACCGGAGCGGCCGCTGTTCAAGGTGGGCGTGGTCGCACCGCACATCGACCCGGCCGCGCATCCTTTCCTGCGCGAGCGCTATGTCGAATTCATTCCGCTGCCGCAGGCCGCGCAGGCGCTGGAGAAAGTGCGTCACCAGCAGGTGGACCTGCTGGTGGACCTCACCGAGCCGCCGCGTTACTGGGTCAATACCGACTCACCCAAGGGCTACATCGTCGAGCAACTGCTGCTCGCCGCGGCGCCGGCCGCGCACCGCGAGCCAGTGAGCGGCGCGGCGCTGCGCTATGTCGACTGGTTGTTCCCGGGCATCCTCGGCATGAACATGATGTTCAGCTGCCTTTTCGGCGTGGGCTATGTGGTGCTGCGTTACCGCAAGAGCGGTTTTCTCAAACGGCTGTACGCGACCCCGCTCAGTGCCTTCGAGTTCCTGAGTGCGCAGGTGTTATCGCGCCTCGGCCTGATCCTGTTCGTCACCGTGATCCTTTACGCCGGCATCGGCGCCATCATCGGCTTTCACAATGCGGGCAGCACGCTGCTGCTGCTGCTGCTCGCCTGCGTCGGCGCGCTGTCGATGATTGCGCTCGGGCTCACCATCGCCGCTCGCTTCTCGAGCGAGGAGCTGGTCGGAGGGCTGCTCAACCTCCTCACCTGGCCGATGATGCTGCTCTCGGGCATCTGGTTCTCGCTCGAGGGCTCACCGCGCTGGGTGCAGTGGGTCGCGCACGTCTTTCCGCTCACCCACGTGCTCGATGCCGCGCGCGCGGTGATGCTCGATGGCGCCGGACTCGCGCAGATCGCACCGCAACTGCTGTTTCTCGGTGCTACCGCCCTCGCCTTCCTCGCCTTCGGCGCCTGGTCGTTCCGCTGGCGCATCGACTGATCGATTCTCACACGAGCATAGAGGAGTGCAGCCCGTGCGTTTCCTGAGCGACAACACTGCGAGCGCCTGCCCGGAGATCCTGACGGCTATGGCCGCTGCCAACCACGACCGCGTGCCTGCCTACGGGGCCGATGAGTGGACCCGCCGCCTCGATCGCTGCCTCAGCGATTTCTTCGGCACCGAGGTGCGCGCCTTCGTCGTGACTACCGGCACCGCAGCCAACGCGCTGAGCCTGGCCACCCTCAGCCCACCGTACGGGGCGATCTTTGCGCACGAGGAAGCGCACATCGTCACTGATGAGTGCGGTGCGCCCGGCTTCTTTACCGGCGGCGCGCAACTGGTGCTGCTGCCCGGCGAGCACGGCCGGGTCGCCCCCGAGCGCTTTCGCGCCGCGCTCGCCGCGCACCCGGTGAGCCTGCACACGGTGCAGGCTGCGGTGCTGTCGCTCACGCAGGCGACCGAGGCCGGTACCACCTACCGTCGCGAGGACCTCGTGCAGCTCGCGGCGAGCGCGCATGAGCGCGGACTCAAGGTGCACATGGACGGCACGCGTCTCGCCAACGCGGTGGCGTTTCTCGACTGCCACCCGGGCGATATCACCTGGCGCGCCGGCATCGATGTGCTCTCCTTCGGAGCGACCAAGAACGGTGCGCTCGCTGCCGAGGCGGTCGTGTTCTTCGATCCTGCGCTGGTGAAGGACTTCGAGCTCTATCGCAAGCGTGCCGGTCACCTGCTCTCGAAGTCGCGGTTCGCGGCGGTGCAGCTGCTCACTTACGTGGAGGCGGGCCTGTGGCGGCGCAATGCCGAGCGCACCAATCACTTCGCGCAGCGCATCGGCTGCGCGGCCCCGGGGGCCCTGTTGCATCCGGTGGAGGCGAACGAGGTGTTCCTGCACCTCGGCGCGCAGCGCCGCCAGCAGCTGCGCGCCCAGGGCTTCGAATTCGAAGACTGGGGGCCGGAGGGACGTGGGGATGCCCGCCTCGTGGTCTCCTGGGACCAGCCGGAAGAGGACGTACAGGCGCTGTGCCTGGCGCTCGCGCGCCTCTGAGTCTTACTGCTCGCGCAGAGTCTTACTGCTCGCGCAGACTCGTGGTTACCGGCAGCCGCGCCGCGCGCAGCGCGGGCATCAACCCGCCCAGCATGCCGATGACGATGGCGATGAGCAGACCGCGTGCCACCAGCTGCGGTGTCACCTTGAAGTTGAACACGATCTGCGTGAAGCTCTGGCCGAGTGTCGACACCGACAGGTTGTTGAACAGCAGGTAGGCGATCAGCGCACCGAGCACTCCCCCGGCGAGCGCCAGCAGCAACGCCTCGACCATCACCGAGGTCACCACCGGCACGCCGCGGAACCCGATGGCGCGCAGGGTGGCGATCTCCTTGCCACGCGCAGCGACTGCCGCGTACATGCTGTTGAGCGCGGCGAACACCGCACCCAATCCCATGATGAGCGTGACCACCCCAGCGAGCAGCCCGATGGTCTTGCGGAACTGCCGCGTCTGCCCGCTGAAGTAATCCTGCTCGCGCAGCACATCCATGCTCAGGCGCGGCTCGGCGGCGACCGCGCTCTTGAGCCTCTCGAGGCCATCCGCTCCATCGAGAGCGGCGAGCACCGAGCTCGAGCCGAGACGTCCGAAGGTGGTGCGTGCGACATTGATGTCGGTCCACATCTCGCTGTCGTGCGCATCCCCGGAGGAGAACTCGCCGACCACTTTCCACTCCGAGCCGCGCATGCGCACGATGCTGCCGATCTCGGCTCCCTGAAACTGCCGCAACACGCCGCTGCCGACGATCAGCTCGCGCAGGCCGGGAGTGAAGTTGCGGCCGGCAACGATCTTCAGCTGCGGGCGCAGCACGAATGCCGGTGGCTCGACGCCGCGCAGGGTGATGTTGGCGCCGCTCTTGACGTCATCCTTGCGTACCAGCTCGGCGATCACCATCAGCTCGGCGGAGGCGAGCGGCTTGCCATCGGCCCCTGCGGCGATGCCCGGCTCCTGCTTGATGAGGTCGGTCGAGGCGCGATCGAATGCCGAATTCAGCTCGGCATCCGAGCCGCCGCGCAGGATCAGCGCCGCGTCGGTGCGGCCGGTCGCCTTCAAAGTGCTCTCGAAGCCGCTCGCCATCGCCAGCAGCGCGGTGAACACCGCCACCACTCCGGCGAGGCCGATGACGATCACCAGCGAGGGCGCCCAGCGCTGCGGAATACTCCTGATGCTGAGCGCGCTGATGGCCAGAGCCTGCTTCAACACGGGCAGTCTCCTAACGGCCGGCGAGCGCGTCGACGATCCGCAGCCGGCGCGCGCGCAAGGCCGGCAGCAACCCGACCGCCGCGCTCATCAACACGATGGCGAGCAGCCCGAGCAGCCACACCGAGCCATCGAGCGCCAGCTGAAACTGGCCGCCGGTACCCTTTTCCACCATGGCGCCGGCGATCGAAGCCAGCGCCAGCCCGATGAGCCCGCCGAACAGCACGAGCGCAAAGGCTTCGGCGAGCACGAAGCCGAGCACGCTGCGATCCGAGAAGCCGAGCGTCTTGAGCACTGCGAGCTCCGGGATGCGCTCGCGCACGCTCTGCGCCATGGTGTTGCCGACCACCAGCAGCAGGGTGAAGAACACCGCAAACAGGATCCAGCGCACGATCAGGCCGATGTCGCCGATCTGCTTGACGAAGGAGATGTTGAAGTCCTTCTCGGTCTGAGTCTTGGTCTCGTCCGGTGAATTCTCGAACATCGCATCGACGGTCCGGCTGACCGCCTGCGCCTTGCCGGGCTCGGTCAGCTTGAGAATGAAGAAGTTGGTACGGCCCTTGACGTTGAACTGGTTAGCCTCGTCGAAGTAGTCCTGCTGCACGAAGGCGAGATTGGTGCGCTTCTTCCACTCCTCGTCCTTACCGTCGAAGATCCCCACCAGATCGAAGGCCCAGGACTTGCTGCCGTTCTTCTGGGGATAGATGTTGGAGGAGATCGGAATTTTCTGGCCGAGCTTCCAGCCGTATTGGTCCGCGAGCTGCTTGCCGGCGATCATGCCGGTGCGGGTGCGGGCGAATGCCTGCCACTGCGCATCCGGCATGATCCATTCCGGGTAGACATCGTGGTACCGCTGCGGATCGGTGGCGAACATGATCAGCGGAGTGTTTTCCTGCCACACCCCGCCGAACCATTGCTGGTAGGCCACCCGCGCCACCCCGGGGATGGCCTCGAGCTTGGGCACCATGCTGACCGGCAGCGGTGAGGTGAAGGACACCCGCGCCTGCACGAACAGGCGCGTCGCTCCGACGAAGTCAGCGCCGGCATTGAAGATGGTGTTCACCGACTGCAGCAGCCCGAACAGCAGGAACGCCATGATGACCGACAGCAGCGTGAGAACGGTGCGCGTGCGCCGGCGGAAGAGGTTGGCGATCACCCAGCCGGTGCGGGTCATGCGGCCTGCTCGAGCAGCTGTCCCTTCTCCAGGTGCAGCGTGCGCCGCGCAAACTCCGCCGCCTTGGGATCGTGCGTCACCATGACGATGGTCTTGCCGTGCTCGCGGTTGAGCACCTGCACCAGCCCGAGGATCTCATCGGCGGTCTTGCGATCGAGATCACCGGTCGGCTCATCGCAGACCAGCAGCTGCGGATCCGATACCAGCGCCCGTGCGATCGCGACGCGCTGCTCCTGGCCGCCGGAGAGCTCCTTGGGTTTGTGCTTGGCCCGATCCGCCAGCCCGACGACCTCGAGGGCCACGGCGACGTTCTTGCGCCGCTGCGCGGCCGAGAGCCGTGTGAGCAGCAGTGGCAGCTCGACGTTGGCTTCGGCGGTCAGCACCGGCATGAGGTTGTAGAACTGGAAGACGAAGCCGACGTTGTGCGCGCGCCAGTGCGCGAGCTGTCCGCTCGAGAGCTGGTCGATGCGACGGCCCGCGACGGTGATCTCCCCGGCGGTCGGCTGGTCGAGGCCGCCGATCAGATTCAGGAGCGTGGTCTTGCCCGAGCCCGAAGGGCCCATCAGCGCCACGAAGTCTCCGCGGGGGATATCGAGCGTGAGTCCATGCAGCACTTCGATCTTCTGCTTGCCGCGCTCGTAGACCTTGGTGACGTTGTGCACCTGAACCATCGGCTCGGACATGCTGTTGCCTCCCGGCTCCGAGTTGCTCATGGCTTCGCCTCGCTGACCCTCGCTCCGTCGCGCAGATCGGCCGGGCCCTCGACCACCACCGCCTCCCCTGCGCTCACTCCCGAGAGCAGCTGACGCGCATCGCCGCTCGTCCCGCCGAGTGACACCGCGCGCCGTTGCACGCGCTGTCCCTGCACCACGAAGACCACGTCCTGCTCACCGTCCTTGCGCAGCGCGGCCGCGGGCACCAGCACTCCGCGCGGGTGCTCGTGGGCGCCGTCGGCGGCGTTTGCAGCGTCGAGAAACGACACCCGCACCCCCATGTCGGGGACGATGCGATTGTCCTTGACGTCGAGGCCGATGCGTACCTTGACGGTCGCCTTGGAGCGATCCGCGGTCGGGATGATGGCGATGACGTGCGAGGGGATGCGCCAGTCCGGGTAGGCGTTGAGCACGGACTCGACGCGCTGGCCGGGCTCGACGCGGTTGATGTAGGCCTCGTTCACATCCACTTCCACCTCGAGCGAGTCCATGTCGACCAGCGTACCGATGCCGGTGCGGGTGAAGCCGCCGCCGGCGGAGAGCGGCGAGATGATCTCCCCGACCTGGGCCGCCTTGGCGATCACCACCCCGGTGAAGGGCGCACGCACGGTGCAGTAGTCGAGTTGCACCTGGGCTGCGCGCACGTTGGCTGCGGCGAGGTCGATCTGCTTGCGTTGCGCCTCGACCTGCGCGCTCTGCGCCTCGACCTGGGTGCGCGCCAGCTCGACCGCCTGCTCCGAGACCAGCTTGCGCTTCACCAGATCCTCATCGCGCCGCACGTCGCGCAGGTTCTGTGCGAGCTGCGCCTGCGCCTGCAGCAGCAGCGCCTGGGCGGAGTGCAACTGCGCCTGCGCCTGCGCGAGCGCGGCACGTTGCGCGGTGTCATCGAGGCGCCCGATCACCTGCCCCTCCTTGACATGATCGCCCTCCTCGATCAGCACCGCGGCGACCGTACCGGTGATCTGCGCCGACACCGTGGCCTGACGGCGCGCGGTGACATAGCCGGTGGCATCGAGCACCGAGGCGCCCCCGCCCGCAGCAGCGATCGGCTGTGCGCTGGCGGTGTGCACCGTCTGGACCCCGCCGGAGCGGAGTAGCAGCCAGGCGGCAGCCGCGGCGAGCGCCGCCAGCACCACGGCCGCCGCGACGATCCAGGTGCGCCGCCCGATGCCCGCGCCCACACGCGGCTCGTCGCGATCGATACGCAGCTGTCCTAACAGGGCTTTCTTGTCGGTCTCCGAAGTCATCCTGCCCACCCAGGCCGCGAGGCGCGCAACGATAGCATCTGCCAGCCGGCATTGCCGCAACCGCCAACGGATGTCAGATCGCGACCGTCAGCCGGAGGTGATCTTGGTCATCAACCTGCGCGCCTCGGCAAACTCCGGCGCGATCAGCAGCGCATGCTCGAGGGCATCGCGCGCCGCCACCGTCTCGCCGTGATCGAGCAGGTCACGCGCCAGCAGCACCCAGGCTTCCGCTGCGCCCCAGCCCGGCAGGTGTTCGGTGTCGCTGCGCTCGGCTTCGAAGGCCGCCACGGTCTGGCGCAACTTGCCGAGCGCCCGCTCTTTGTTACCGCCCTGCCCGGGTGCCAGCGCGTAGTCGCTCATGACATCGACCAGCAGCACGCGCGGGTTGTGCACTGCCAACTGCCGTGCGCGCTCGAGATCCTTGCGCGCGCGGTGGCCGGCGAGTGGCGCATAGCCGCCGCCGAGCTGCTGCGGTGTGGCGAAGCAGGCGGCGCGCAATGCGAGCGCATCCGGGAAATCCGCCTGCAGTTCGAGTGCGGCGTCGAGCTCGCTGACGCAGCGCTCCGCGTAGTGCGCCGGAGTTCCGCCCTGAGCGGCGGCACCGCCGGCGGCGGCGAGCAGCGCCTGACGCCAGGCGAGCAGCCCCGCATAATATCCGCGCAGCTTGTCGTGTGCGTCGGCCGCTGCGATCAGCTCCTCGAGCTTGCGCAATGCCGCGCCGTCTTCGGTGTAGTAGCCGTACTGGATGCGGCTCTCGATGTCGCGCCACACGACCTCATCGGCCCGCGCGACGCCAACGGTAAGCGTCAGTGCAGCGGCGAGCAGCAACAGCGGCGCAGCCCCGCGCTGAGTGGTCACGCTCCGCTGCACCGGTCCTCCATTCAGTAAGATAGCCGCCGACATGGCCGACCATAGCACAGCCTCGCTGACAGCCACCGCCGCGCACCCTCCGCTCATCGACATCGGCATCAATCTCGCGCACGACAGCTTCGATGGCGACCGGGCGGCAGTGATTGCGCGCGCCTACGCGGCCGGCGTTGTCCAGATGGTGGTCACCGGCGCAACGCTCCCGGGCAGCGTGCGCGCCATGGCGCTCGCGCGCGAGCACCCCGGGAGACTCTTTGCCACGGCCGGAGTTCATCCGCACCACGCGAGCGAGCTCGACGCGGCGGCGCTCGATGAGCTCACAGCGCTCGCGCGCCAGCCCGAGGTGGTGGCGGTGGGCGAATGCGGACTCGACTACTTTCGTAACTTCTCACCGCCGGCTGCACAACGACAGGCGTTCCACCGCCAGCTCGAGCTTGCCCTGCAGATTGGCAAGCCGGTATTCCTGCACCAGCGCGACGCGCACGCGGACTTCCTCGCCATACTGCGCGAGCACGCGCCTGCCTGGCGCGGCGTCGCGCATTGTTTCACCGGAACCGGCGAGCAGCTGCAAGCGTACCTGCAGCTCGAACTGGCGATCGGCATCACCGGGTGGATCTGCGATGAGCGCCGCGGTGCGCACCTGCTGGCGCTCGTGCCGCAGATACCCGCGCAGCGCTTGCTCCTCGAGACCGATGGGCCGTACCTCCTGCCACGGGATCTCGCGCCGAAACCTGCCTCGCGCCGCAACGAACCGGCGTATCTTCCGCATATCGCATCGACGGTAGCCCGCGCCCGTGGTGAGACGCTCGCTTCACTCGCCCGCTCGAGCAGCGACTCCGCACGGCGGCTGTTCGAC
>JAFAVO010000338.1 GCA_019242385.1 Gammaproteobacteria bacterium
GAGCTCCCCGGTCTTGAAGCTCTCGATCCCGGAGGCTTCGACCCTGCTCACCGTCTGTCCCGTCATGACTGCGCCGAGCGCCACCGGAGGGGCGTAGGAAGGACCTTCGTTCATCCGCCCGCGCATATACGGGTCGAGCGAGAGGTAAAGCGTGCGCAGCAACACGGTGCCGGGCGCGGCATCGGGGATCGGATGGGTCTCGAGACGGAAGTCCTCCGGCACGGGCGCGCCCTGTGGCCGGCGGGCGAGGACGATACGGCGGTTCATCGCATGAACTCCACCTGCACACCGGGCGGTGCGGGCACTGTGGCGTCGATGAACAGGTCGCCGAGCAGAGGTCCACCGGGCTCCACGCTGTAGGGAGTGAAATCGCGCACCCCCGCTTCATACAGCACAGTGTCATCGATGAAGAACTGCCCGGTGCACTCGCGCGCCGGGCGGCAGAGAATCACGTGCGCGGCGTCAGCGACGATCTGCGGCTTGCGCGAGCGGCGCATCATCTGCACGCCGCCGAGCGCAAACTCGACGGCAGCGGTCGCGATCGTGGTGCGCGGCCACAGCGTGTTGCAGGCGATGCCCGCCGCACGGTACTCCTCGGCAAGCCCCAGCATGCACAGCGACATTCCGTACTTCGACAGCGAGTACGCCAGATGGCCGGCAAACCATTTGGGCCGCAGATCGAGCGGTGGCGACAGCGTCAGTATGTGCGGGTTGGCGGACTTCACCAGGTACGGCAGGCAGGCGCGTGAGGTCACGAAGGTGCCACGGGTGTTGATCTGCTGGATGAGATCGTAGCGGCGCATGTCGAGCTGCTCGATCGAGGCGAGATTGATGGCGGAGGCATTGTTGACGCAGACGTCGATGCCGCCGAAGTGCTCGGCGCACTGCCGCACCGCGGCGGCCACCGCCGCCTCATCGCGCACATCGACCGCGAGTGGCAGGGCGTGGCCGCCCGCCTGCTCGATCTCTTTCGCCGCGGTGTAGATCGTGCCGGGAAGCTTCGGGTGCGGTTCGGCGGTCTTGGCCGCGATCGCCACATTGGCGCCATCACGCGCCGCACGCAGCGCAATCGCGAGACCGATGCCGCGGCTCGCGCCGGTTATGAAAAGCGTCCGGCCGGCTAGGCTCACGCGCCCTCCCCTCGTTACTCCGCAGTGTACCCCGCGCGGCGCGCTCGCCTCATCCGCCCTCGACCGCCGCCTTCAGCTCCAGCCGGTTACCATCCGGGTCCTCGATATAGAAAGAGCGGCCCTCGCCCTGCGCACCGTAGCGCGAGCCCGGCTCCCGCACCGGCACTCCACGGACGCCGAGCCAGGCGATAAGCGCGGACTCCTCGAAGGGTGCGATCGCCAGGCAGAAATGCTCGAGGTTGGGAGCCGCTCCGGGCGGCTCGCCGGCGCCGAGCGGTCCATCGAGCGTGACCAGATCGATCAGGCTGCGGCCCGCACGCAGCTGGGTGAGTCCGAGCTGCGGCTGCTCGCGCTCGATGATGCAGCCGAGAATATCGCAGTAGAAGGCGAGCGAGCGTTGCAGCTGGCGTACCCGCAACACGATATGGTCGATGCCCTGGACCGCGAAGGGATGCGCTGCCATCGAGGCCTCCTCACTTGCATGCCCGCGACGCGCAGGTATAGCGTGCCCGTGGGCAGGATGCATACCGGGAGAGCGCAATGCGCTGGGACGATCTGCGTGAGAGCACCAATGTCGAGGACGTACGCGCGAGCACGGGCGGAGGCGCCGGCCTGAAGCTCGGCGTCGGCGGGACCTTGCTCGCCCTCGCTGCGTCCTATTTCCTCGGGATCGACCCGCGGCTGCTGCTGGGGCTCATGAGCGCAGTGCCGACGCAGCAATCGGCGCCCGCGGCACACTATGGGACACCGCAGGATGAGCAGGGACGCTTCATCGCCGCCGTGCTCGGAGAAACGGAGGACACCTGGAGCGCCATTTTCCAGGAGCGCGGGCTCGAGTACGTTCCTCCCAAGCTCGTGCTCTACCGGGACGCGATGCCCACCGCCTGTGGAACGGGCAGCGCCGCGGCCGGACCGTTCTACTGTCCGCTCGACCGCAAGGTCTATCTCGATCTGGGCTTCTTTCAGCAGCTCGCCGATGAATTCCAGGCGCCGGGCCAATTCGCGCAGGCCTACGTGCTGGCACACGAGGTGGGCCACCACGTGCAGAACCAGCTCGGCATAGCTGACCGCGTGCGCGCAGCGCAGGAGCGCAGCTCGAAGGCGCAGGCCAATCAGCTCTCGGTGAAGCTCGAGCTGCAGGCGGACTGCTTTGCCGGCGTGTGGGCCCGGCATGCCGATCAGACCAAGCACATCCTCGAGCAGGGCGATGTCGAATCGGCCCTGCGTGCCGCGAGCGCGGTGGGCGATGACACTCTGCAACGGCGCACGCAGGGCTATGTGGTGCCCGAGTCCTTCACACACGGGACCTCGGCAGAGCGCGTCAGCTGGTTCAAGCGCGGGATGGCTGGAGGCTCCATAGAGAGCTGCGACACCTTCTCCGCTCCGACGTAGGCTCCTCAGCCGTCAGCCAGTCTTCCCGGAGTAGTGGGCGTCGAGGTAGTCGAGGATCTGCTTCGCTTCCTCATCGGTGATGGTAGCCCCGAACCGGTCCTTCATCTTCTGGATGCTCTTCTGCCAGCCCGCGCGGTTCATGGCCGGCGCATTGCTCGGGATGTATTCGACGCTGTGGCAGACGATGCAACGGCCGACCGTCAGGTCCCGGCCCGGTCCTTCCCGCAGCTCGGTCACCTCGGTCGCCGCCGTCGGTGCGGGAGCGGAATGAGCGTGCTGTGCGAAAAGGAGGACTAGCGGTAGCGCAGCGAGCACGCGTCGCATCAGGTCACCTCGACGCGCAACGTCTGCACGATGTTGTCGTGGTAGCCGGAAGGATTGGGAGTGAGCTTGTCCGGCTGCACCGAGCCGTTGCGGCTGCGCGCCCGGACGGCGACTTCGATCGGCCCGCTGCGGGAGGTATCGAGCGGCAGCTGAAATTCGCGCCACGCGAAGCGACCGACGTCGCGCCCGAGCTTCGCCTCGCGCCAGCTCTGGCGCCCATCCAAGGACACCTCGACC
>JAFAVO010000015.1 GCA_019242385.1 Gammaproteobacteria bacterium
ACCTCAGCAGCGGTGATCTGTCCTTCAGCGCGAGCAGCACGAACGTACCGGTCCTCTTTGGCGGCGGCCTTTTCTATGGAGGCAGCTCTTTCTTCAGCAGCGTCTCCTTGGCGCCCGGGCTCGATCCGGCCGAACTGCTGTGCACGCTTGCGGGCGCGACCGCAATCGGTTTCATCTACGGTGATTTCGCCGATCAGGGCGCACTGCCCTTCACGGTAACCCTCAGCAGTGGTGAGAGTTTCAGCCTCAGCACACCCGCTCTTGCCGGAGTCGACACCGGGTTCGTCGGCTTCATCTCCAACCAACCGATCACCAGCGTCACCTTCAGCGACCAGGGGCAGGCATTCGACCTGATTGAGGTCGAGCGCTCACCAGCCTCGGTCGTTGGAGCGCCGGAGCCGGGCCCGTTGGGCCTGATGGTTGCCGGGTTGCTCGCGCTGGCTACCCTGGCGCTGCGCCGTGCCCCGCGGTGCGCTAGAACCCGTAGCTGACGCTCACGCGCACGCTGCGCGGCCCCACCGGGTGGAAGTGCAGATCATTGACCGCTGAGCGTTCGGTGCGCAGCCGCGAAGCATAGTAGTACTCGATGTCGTCATCGTCGCGGTCGAGTACGTTGAACACACTGACGGTGCCGCTGAGTGCTCGACTGAAGTGATAGCCCGCTTCGGCATTGAGCTGCAGGGATGCATGTGAGCGTACGCTACCGTCCTGCGTGAGCGGACTCGGGCCGAAATAGCGCAAGTGCGCGCCGCCGAACCATCCCTGAGGACGGGCCATCTCCACAGCCAGCGCGGCAACCTTCGCGGGCGCGTTGGTCAGGTACTGCCCGGCAGGCGTGAAGTCGCTGAAACGCGCGTGCGTCCAGGCAACATGCAGATCGGCGCGCAGTCCGCTCTCGGAGTGCCATCCCGCGCTGAGCTCGATGCCGTAGCGCCTGGTGGCGCCACTCGGCTCGATGGCGCTGCTGTCATTGTCGAGCACCAGCTCCGAGTCGAGCCGCAGCGCCCACAGGGCCGCTGCCAACTCGAGCGCGCCGGCGGAGCTGCGCACGCCCGCTTCCGCTCCGGTCGCGCGCGCGAGTGGCGTCACGCGGCCCACCGGCGTCACCCCGTCGTTCGGGTCGACCGTGATCACCGTCCCCCGGGCGTCATTGCTGTGGAATCCCTGGCCGAAGTCGAGGAAAAATTCCGCGCTCCTCCACGGACCAAGGGCCAGGGTAACCTTGGGACTCGCGAGCGATGCACCCGCGCTGCCGGAATTGGCCTGCAGGTTTGCATCAACATCGAAGTGCTGGCTGTCGAAGCGAGCCCCAAGCTGCATGCGCCACCAGGCTGAGGGTCGCAGCTCCCAGGCGGCATACACACCTACGGTCCGCAACCGCGCACTTGTCACGCTCACGGTTCTCCAACGGCTCCTGCTGGTGGTGTCGTACAGGGCTACCGGGTCGATGCGCTCGTTGCGGATCTGCACCCCGGTACGCAGCGCTCCTTCCTCGCCTGGAAACGCCAGCGGCAGGGAGTAGCCGAGGCTCGCACCGCCTGCGTGCCGGTTGTCGTACTGCTCGATCTGATCGCCGTGTGTGGGGTCGCTGAAGTAGGTGAAGTTCGAAAACAGATCGAGGCGGTACTCGAGCAGGTAGGCTTGCGCGCGCCATGTGCCTGCACCCGCTCGCCCCCACGTCTCGCCCGAGACGCTCCAGCGATGCGTAACACCGCCATCGCTCGGGTCGAGATTGCCGAACCGGGAGATGAGACCGGCGCTCACCGCGCGCTGTGGAATCTGGTCGGTCGCCAGCCAGTGCGCCTGGTAGCCCATCGCGTTCAGCGAGTAGCCCACCGCCTCGCTGCCACCGCTGTACTTGGTGAGCAGGCTGGCACGCTGATAGCCCTCGGGAAGCACCCAGGGCCCGTCGCTGTGAGCGTATTCGCCGGCGAACAGTAGATCGCCACCGGCAAGAGCGGCGGAGCCAGCGCCCAGCAGCCGCCGATAGCCCTCGCCGCCCACCGCCGCCGTCACCAGGGATTCATCGAGGCGCCTGCGATAGTGAATCTCCGCAGCACCGGCGGCCGAGAAGTCACCGTCCTCGGGGTAGTAGACCCCCTTGCGGTAGTCGATGCGCTCGATGAGCTCGGGGATGAGAAAATTCAGATCAGTGTAACCCTGTCCGTGCGCATGGGTCGGCATGTTGACCGGCACCCCATCGACGAATGTGGCGAAGTCCGTGCCGTGGTCGAGGTTGAAGCCGCGCAGGAAATACTGATTCGCCTTGCCGTCGCCACTGTGCTGCGTCACGACGAGTCCGGGCACCGCCTCGAGGACCTCGGCCGGGCGCAGCAGCGGCCGGTTGACAAGCTCCTCCTGCGTGACCGTCCCCTCGCTCGCGGCGCGCGCGGCCGGCACCGCAAGCTCGCGGGCTGCGGTGACGATGACTTCCTCCACAGGCCCGGTCTGCGCCGGGTCGGCCGCGAGTACGCAGCCTGTTCCGGCAATACCGATCCCCACTGCGAGCATCGCCGCCGTGCTTCTCATGACCATGGCTACGGCCGGCAGCCCCTGACGGATGCAATCGCGGAACGGCCTGCCGGATCCCGCGGGCGTGGAATTTCTGCCCCCTGCTGCATCCGCCGGCCGCGCTGCGCCGTAGAGCGATGTGGAGTTCTTCCTTCATTCGCCCACCACCGAGGGGATGCCTACTATGAACCGCCGGATTCTTTCCTTACTGGCGTGCAGCGTTGCAATGGTGCCGCTCGTGACGCTCGCCTCGAGCCACCGCGAAGCACCGTTCATCGCGGGACAGCCGAAGGTCGATGGCACTGACTTCTATATGTTCCGCAGCTACGAGCCGGGACGGGAGGGGTTCGTCACCTTCATCGCCAACTACAACCCGCTGCAGGATGCCTACGGCGGGCCCAACTACTTTACGCTCGATCCCAAGGCACTGTACGAGATCCGCATCGACAACGACGGCGACGCCCGGGCCGATCTGACCTTCCAGTTCCGCTTCAGCAACACCTACAAGAACCTGGCCGTGAACGCCGGAGGGCAGAAGGTACCGGTGCCTCTCATCAATATCGGACCGGTCGATGCGATGGGCAGCAACCTCAACCTCACCCAGAGCTACACCATCGACATCGTGCGCGGCGACGCGCGCAGCGGCGAGCGTCAGCCGGTCGGCAACGCCACACTCGGCGGCCGTACCTTCTTCAAGCCGGTCGACAACATCGGCAACAAGTCGATCGCCGACTACCCCGCCTACGCCGCCAACTTCCTCTACGACGTCGACATCCCCGGCTGCGCGACACCGGGGCGGGTATTCGTCGGCCAGAGGAAGGACGGCTTCGTGGTCAACCTGGGGGAGATCTTCGACCTGGTGAACCTCAACCCGGCCGGCCCGCGCGACGGCGAGCCCAACACCATCGCCGACAAGAACGTCACCTCGATCGCGCTCGAGGTGCCGATCGGCTGCGTGACCCGTCGTGGTGAGCCGGTGATCGGCGCCTGGACCACCGCCAGTCTGCGACAGGGCCAGGTGCTCGATCCGGCGCCCGAACACGGCGATACCGCTGACGGCGTGCGCATCGCCGGCGGCCCGTGGACGCAGATCTCACGGCTCGGCATGCCGCTCGTCAACGAGGTGGTCATCGGCCTGCCCGACAAGGACCGCTTCAATGGCAGCCAGCCTGATCATGACGCGCAGTTCGCCACCTACGTCACCAACCCGACGCTGCCAGTGCTCCTCAACGCACTCTTTGGCAATGCGGCGCACGTGCCCGACACGCCGCGCAACGACCTGGTGACGGTATTCCTCACCGGGGTGCCCGGGCTGAACCAGCCGCTGCACGTAAAGCCCGCAGAGATGCTGCGCCTCAACACCTCCACCGCGCCGACTCCGCCGGCGAAGCAGAACGATCTCGGGGTGCTCGGCGGGGATCTCGCCGGGTTCCCCAACGGCCGTCGCCCGTTCGACGACGTGGTCGATATCGAGCTGCGCGCCGCTGAAGGAGCGCTGTGCGGCGTTGCCGGTACCTGCGGCTCGATGACACAAGACCCAAACCACGGCCTGCCCTACACCGACGGCGCCCGTGCGGCCGGCGTGGATGCGGCCCATGTGCACCTCGGTGGCAAGGTGAGCCCGACAGACTACTACCTCGATCGATTCCCGTACTTGCTCGATCCGTTCCCAGGTTCACCGAATGGGGTCGCGCCATGAGACTGCTGGGGCCCTTTGCGGCGGTCGTACCGGCGGTATGAGAAATCCCGCTCAGCGGCGCGCGCGTGCAGCAATGCACGCGCTCGCCGCGCTCCTCCTAGCCTGCTGCGCGGCACTCGTCGCCGCCGCTCCCTACATCCCTGCGAGTGGTGCCACGGTGCTCGAGCGTGTCCCCGCGCGCTCCGAGCTCGAGCGTCTGGCGCCGCTGCGCGCCACCGTGGCAAGTGCTCCGGGCGATCTGAGCGCGGCTCTCGCTCTGGCGACCGGTTACATCGACCTCGGCCGCCGCAACAGCGATCCGCGCTTCATCGCTTATGCGCAGGCGACGCTGCTGCCATGGCTCGCGCAGCCCCAGCCCCCCGAGCGGGTGTTGGTGCTACAGGCGCTCACCCTGCAATATGGACACCAGTTCGCGGCCTCGCTCACTTTGCTCGACCGGGCGCTTGCCCGCGAGCCGCTCGATGCGCAAGCGTGGCTCACGCGTGCCTCGCTTCTCGAGCTACGGGGTGACTATGCCGCGGCACGCCGCGCCTGCGCGCGGCTGGTGCGCAGCGCGGATGCGTTCTCTGCGCTGACCTGCCTCGGGAGCGTTGCCGGTCGCAATGGAGAGCTGCGCGCGAGCTTTCGCGCACTGACTGCCCCTGCAGACTTGGACACGCGCCTTCCCGCAGCCCTGCGCGCCTGGCGGCTGGCGGTGGTCGCGGAGATGGCCGAGCGGCTCGGGGATGAGCCTGTGGCGGAAGCGGATCTGCGCGAGGCGCTGCACGCTTCGGAGGGCGATCCGTACCTGAAGGCAACCTACGCCGACCTCCTGCTGCGTACGGGACGCGCACCCGAGGTCCTGCGGCTGCTCGCGGGGACTGAGGCCCAGGATGCGCTGCTTCTGCGGCTCGCGATCGCGGCTCACCGGCTCGCAACGCCCGACGCCACGCGCTGGAGGCAGATGTATGAGGCGCGCCTGCACGCCGCCGAGCGCGATGGCGACAGCACTCATCAGCGCGAGCAGGCGATGTACCTGCTCGAGGTGCGGCACGATGCCGCCGGCGCGCTCGAGTACGCCCGGCGCAACTGGAGCGCGCAGCGCGAGCCGGCCGACGTGCGCATTTACGCGCGTGCGGCGGCGCGCGCGCACTCGGCCGCTGATTGTGCGCAGCTCGCGCACTGGCTCGCGGACACCCGGTACGAGGATCGCACGCTCTCGATTGACTCCAGTTGCGGCCTGTTATCCCGGGGACCATCGTGAAGCACTGGGGCCGATGGTTGGCTCTGGGCATGAGCTGCTGCGCGGCGGCGGCGCATGCCCACAAGCCCAGCGACAGCTATCTGAGCCTGTCAGTCCCGGTATCCGGCCAGGTGGTGCAGGGTCAATGGGACATCGCACTGCGGGATCTGGACTTCGTGCTGGGTCTCGATGCCGACCATGATGGTGCAATCACCTGGGGAGAGCTGAGGTCGGCACGCACGCGCATCGCTGAATACGCGTTCCGGCGACTCGCACTGGAAGCCGTGGGCCGCGGTGACCGGCGCCGGTGCCCGCCGAAGCTCCTCGAGCTGCTGGTCGATGAGCACGTCGATGGCCGCTACGCGGTGCTGCGCTTCAGTGCCGATTGCGGCTTGCCGCCCAGCGAGCTCGCCGTGAGCTACGGCCTGCTGTTCGAGGTCGACCCCACCCACCGCGGCCTGCTGGAGCTCACCCGCGCCGGAGTGGAGCAAGCGGCGGTGCTCAGCCGCGAGGCGCCGCGGGTGAGTCTCGATGTATCGGCGCCTGGTCGCTGGGCGCAGCTCGGTGCGTTCCTGAGCGAGGGCGTCTGGCACATTCTCAAAGGCTACGACCACATACTCTTCCTGCTGACGCTGCTCTTTCCCGCCGTGGTGCGCCACGGCGCCGCCGGCTGGCAACCGCGGGAGTCGCTGCGTGCCACCGCGCTCGATGTGCTGCAGGTGGTCACCGCTTTCACCCTGGCGCACTCCCTGACCCTCTCCATGGCAGTGCTCGGACTCGTGCATCTTCCGGCGCGCTGGGTGGAGTGCGGTATCGCGCTCACCGTGCTGCTCGGTGCACTGAATAATCTGCGGCCCATCATCGTGCAGCGGCGATGGGCAGTGGCCTTCGCCTTCGGTCTGGTACACGGCTTCGGTTTTGCCTCGGTACTGGCGGATCTCGGCCTGCAGGGAACGAACCTCGCCTTGTCCCTCGTGGGTTTCAACGCGGGCGTGGAAATCGGTCAGCTGCTGGTCGTGCTGGCGGTGCTGCCGCTCGCCTTCGCGGCGCGGCACACCGTGCTCTATCGGCACGCTTTCATGCCAGCCGGCTCGGCGGCCATCGCCCTGCTCGCGGCCTACTGGCTGATGAGCCGCATGACGGGCGCGAGTCTCGGCTGAGCTATATGATGGCCTCATGATTCGCCGGCCGCTGCACGAGCCGGATGGCGCGGAGCTCGAAGCGCTGCTCGCGCGCTGTGCCGCCGGTGACCGCGCCGCGCTCGAGGCACTCTACGCCCGTGCGGCGCCGATATTGCTCGCCATCCTGATGCGGATGCTCAAGCGGCGGGATGCCGCCGAAGATGCGCTGCAGGACGTGTTCGTGAGCGTGTGGCAGCGCGCCCGGCAGTTCGACCCCATCCGCGGCCGGCCACTGGCATGGCTCGTGTCCATGGCGCGTTACCGGGCGATCGACCTGCAGCGCGCGACGCGACCCGCCGTAGCGCTCACCGAGTTGAGCGGGCTCGATACGGAGTGGCAGGCAGCGGAAGCGCTCGATGACGGTGAGATGCTGGGCACGGGCGAGTTGCTGCGGCGCTGCCTCGAGCAGATCGCTGCTCCTCAGCGGCGGTGCCTGCTGCTCGCCTACCAGGAGGGCCTGACGCACAGCGAGATTGCGCGTGCAGTGAATGAGCCGCTCGGCACGGTGAAGAGCTGGGTGAGGCGCAGCCTGCTCGCGCTGCGACGGTGTCTCGAGCCATGAATTACGAGCAAGCCGCGCTGCTGGATCGACTGGCCGCCGAGTACGTGCTCGGCACGCTGCGTGGTCCGGCTCGCCGCCGATTCGAGGAGCTCTGCGCGCAGAGCGCCGCCGCGCGCAGCGCGCTCTATCGCTGGGAGGATGACTTGGCTCAGCTGAGCCGCACATTGTCCCCGGTGCAACCCGCGGCGCGGGTATGGACCAATGTGAGCACCCAGCTCTTTGGCGCCCCCTCCGCTGTGCCGCGCACCACATCCCGGCGCCGCTGGCGGCTCGCCGCCGCAGCGGGACTCGCAGCGGTCGCGCTCATCGTCGGGCTGATCGTGCGCGAACTGACGCCGCCGCCCCTGCAGACATTCGCCGTGCTCGCCACCGACAGCACGCATCCGCTGTGGCGCCTCGAGCGGCGGGCACCGCTGACGGCGCTGACGATCGAGGTGGTTGGAGCCGTGCCGCCGGCCGCCGGCAAGTCCTACGAGCTGTGGGCGCTGCCGCGCGGCGCAGCACCGGTATCGCTCGGCCTGCTGCCCGCCGCGGGGCGCGCAGAACGCAGGCTGAGTGCGCCGCAGCGTGCGGCATTACTCGCCGCGGATAAGGTCGCCGTCAGCGTCGAGCCCCTGGGAGGCTCCCCTACCGGCAGCCCGACCGGCCCGATCGTCATCGTCACGAATGTGGCGGCATCGGGCTGAGGTGCCTGGCTCTGGCTGAGTCGCTGGCGCACGCGCTCGCTCGCGCTCTGCCGTTGATCAGATTTTGACCGGAAACGCGTCCCGCCCTGCGTAACGCACCGAGCCGAGCTCGGCCTCGATACGCAGCAGCTGGTTGTATTTGGCGATGCGGTCGGAGCGCGACAGCGACCCGGTCTTGATCTGCGTGGCGGCGGTGGCGACCGCGATGTCGGCGATGGTGCTGTCCTCGGTCTCGCCCGAGCGGTGCGAGACCACCGCCGCGTAATGCGCCTCATCCGCCAGCGCGATGCACTCGAGCGTCTCGGTGAGTGTGCCGATCTGGTTCGGCTTGATGAGGATCGCGTTGGCGATGTGCCGGGCGATGGCCTGGCGCAGGATGCTGGTGTTGGTGACGAAGACGTCATCACCCACCAGCTGCACTTTCCGGCCCAGCGCCTGGGTGAGCAGCGCCCAGCCGTCCCAGTCCGCCTCGCTCATGCCATCCTCGATGCTGATGATCGGGTAGCGCGCCGCGAGATCGGCGAGATAATCGCTGAACTCCGCCGCGGAGAAGCGCCGCTGCTCCCCGCTGAGCTCGTAGCGGCCGTCGCGGAAGAATTCGGAGCTCGCCACATCGAGCCCCAGGCAGATGTCCTGCCCCGCGCGGTAGCCGGCGCGTTCGATGGCCTGCAGGATGAGTGTCAGCGCGGCCTCGTTGGACTCGAGGCTCGGGGCGAACCCGCCCTCATCGCCCACCGCGGTGGACAGGCCGCGCGTCGCCAGCAGCTGGCGCAGAGCGTGGAACACCTCCGCGCCATAGCGCAGCGCCTCGCGGAAACTCGGCGCGCCGACCGGCAGGATCATGAACTCCTGGATGTCGAGGCTGTTGTTGGCGTGCGCGCCGCCGTTGACGATGTTCATCATCGGCACCGGCATCAGCGGGGCGCGTCCACCGCCGCAGAGCTCGGCCAGGTAACGGTACAGCGGCAGGCGCGCATCGCCGGCCGCCGCGCGCGCGGTGGCGAGCGACACACCGAGGATCGCGTTGGCGCCGAGGCGCGCTTTGTTCTCGGTGCCATCGAGCTCGATCATGCGCCGATCGATCGCCGCCTGGGCGCGCGCATCCTCACCGAGCAGCGCAGGTTTCAGCACGGTGTTCACGTGCTCGACCGCCTTGAGCACCCCCTTGCCGCCGTAGCGGCCCTTGTCGCCATCGCGCAGCTCCACCGCCTCGCGCGTGCCGGTGGAAGCACCCGAGGGGACGGCGGCGCGGCCGAGGGTGCCGCTGTCGAGCAGCACGTCGACCTCCACGGTGGGGTTGCCGCGCGAGTCGAGAATCTCGCGTCCGCGAATGTCAGCGATGCGGCTCATCTGGGTGGGTCCTCGGTTCGGCCTTGGCTCACAGGAGCGATTCCTCGAAGGGGGCCTTCTTCACGGCGCGGTCGAGCTCCACGAGCGTCGTGAGCAGCGGCTCCATCCGCGCGAGCGGCCAGGCATTGGGGCCATCCGACAATGCCTCCGCGGGCCGTGGGTGGGTCTCCATGAACAACCCCGCGACCCCGGCGGCAACCGCCGCGCGCGCCAGCACCGGAATGAACTCGCGTTGCCCGCCGGAGGCGCTGCCCTGCCCTCCCGGCAGCTGCACCGAGTGGGTGGCGTCGAACACGACCGGACAGCCGGTGGCACGCATGATGGAGAGCGAGCGCATGTCCGAGACCAGGTTGTTGTATCCGAAGGAGAAGCCGCGCTCGCACACCATGATCTGCTGATTGCCGGTGGAGCGGGCCTTGTCGACCACGTTCTGCATTTCCCAGGGCGAGAGGAACTGTCCCTTCTTGATATTGACCGGCTTGCCCTGTGCGGCGGTGTTGACGATGAAATTGGTCTGCCGGCACAGGAAGGCGGGGGTTTGCAGCACATCGACCACCGCAGCCACCTCGTCGAGCGGGGTATCCTCGTGCACATCGGTGAGCACCGGCACTCCGACCGCGCGCCGCACCGCCTCGAGCACCTTGAGTCCCGTGTCGAGCCCCGGGCCGCGAAAGCTGGCGCGCGAGGAGCGGTTGGCCTTGTCGTACGAGGCCTTGAAGATGAAGGGGATGCGCAGCCGCGTGGTGAGCTCCTTCAGCTGTGCGGCGATCTCCTCGGTGAGCGTCGGGCTCTCGATGACGCACGGCCCGGCGATGAGAAAAAACGGCTGTGCCGCCCCGACCTCGTGTCCAGCGAGCTGCATGGCGGCGCGCTGTGGGCCGGCGCGGCGCTCAGGCGCCCGCGGCCTGCGGCAGCTGGGCGGCGCGCTGCGCGCGCGCGGCGCGGATGAAACCGGTGAACAGCGGGTGCCCGTCACGCGGTGTGGAGGTGAACTCGGGATGGAACTGCGTCGCTATGAACCACGGGTGATTGGCGAGCTCGACCACCTCGACCAACCCATCGCGCGAGAAGCCCGAGAAGCGCAGGCCGGCGCGGGCGTAACGGTCCAGATAGTTGTTGTTGAACTCGTAGCGATGGCGGTGACGCTCCATGATCAGGTCACGGCCGTAGATCTCCCGCGCGCGCGTGCCGGCGCCGAGCAGCACCTCCTGGGCGCCCAGGCGCATGGTGCCGCCTTTCTCCGAGCTTTCGCTGCGCAGCTGCGCGCCGTTCACCTGGTCCTGCCACTCGGAGATCAGCGCGATCACCGGGTGCGCAGTGGCCCGATTGAACTCGGTGCTGTTGGCATCGTTGAGTCCGAGGACGTGCCGGCCGTACTCGACGATCGCCACCTGCATGCCCAGACAGATGCCCAGATACGGCACCCCGTGCTCGCGTGCGTAGCGTACCGCCTGGATCTTGCCTTCGATGCCGCGCTCGCCGAACCCGCCCGGCACCAGCACGGCGTCCACGTCCTTGAGGGCGCGCGTGCCGTGCTGCTCGATGTCGGTCGATTCGATGTAGTGGATGTTGACGCGGGTACGGCTCTTGAGCCCGCCGTGCATCAGCGCCTCGTGCAGCGACAGGTAGGAATCGCGGATCTGCACGTACTTGCCGACCATGGCGATGTCGACCTGGCCGTCGGGGTTGGCCTTGCCACTCACCACGTGGCGCCACTCGGCGAGATCGGTGGGCGGCACCTCCAGGCGCAGCTTGTCGACCACGATCTCATCGAGCCCCTGCTCGTGCAGCAGCATCGGGATGCGATAGATGTCGTCTGCATCCACCGCCGAGATCACCGCGCGCTCCTCGACGTTGGTGAACAGAGCGATCTTGCGGCGCTGCTCCTCGGGCAAGGGGTGCTTGCAGCGGCACAGCAGCACGTCCGGCTGGATGCCGATACCGCGCAGCTCCTTGACCGAGTGCTGGGTCGGCTTGGTCTTGATCTCCCCCGATCCGCCCACGATCGGCACGAGCGTCAGGTGCATGTAGACGCAGTTGTTGCGCCCGAGCTCGACACCGAGCTGGCGGATCGCCTCGAGGAAGGGGAGCGATTCGATGTCGCCGACCGTGCCGCCGATCTCGACCATGCACACATCCGCGCCATCCGCCCCGAGCTTGATGCAGCGCTTGATCTCGTCGGTGATGTGCGGAATCACCTGCACGGTCGCGCCGAGGTAATCGCCGCGGCGCTCCTTGGCGATCACGCGCTCGTAGATGCGTCCGGTAGTGAAATTGCTGTTGCGGCCCGTCGTGGTGCGTACGAAGCGCTCGTAGTGCCCGAGATCCAGGTCGGTCTCGGTGCCGTCCTGGGTGACGAACACCTCCCCGTGCTGGAATGGGCTCATGGTGCCCGGGTCGACGTTGATGTACGGGTCGAGCTTCACCATGGCCATTTTCAGGCCGCGTGCCTCGAGGATCGCACCCAGGGAGGCAGCGGCGATGCCTTTGCCCAATGAGGACACGACGCCGCCGGTGACGAAGACAAAACGCGTCATAACGAGCTCGAGGAATTCCCGCCGTATGAGGCCGCTGCCCCAAATCTGTGGGGCGCGACGACGGGCAAATAGAGTAGCACAACTCCTCCCCGGCCTGCGCGCCGTCAGTCCCCGGTCCGCCAGAGCAGCCGTGCACGGCGTCGGCTCGCGGCGTTCGCCTGCACGGACTCATCGAGCCACAGGTCTGCGACCGCGACGAGCCGTCCGCGATCGAACAGCAGCGGCAGCTGCGCGCGGCGTCCGACCGGCACGCGATTCTCCTGCAGGAGCTGTTTGAGAGTGCGGCGCGGACCGCCGCGCACGGGCCGCAAGCGCTCCCCACCGCGCCGTCCACTCAGCACCACCGTGGGGCCGAGCGCATCCAGATCGAGCGGACCATGTGGGTCGCGTATCAGCGTCAGCACCCCGAAGGGCGCCGGCAGCACCCGCGTCCGGTGCGAGCGCCAGCTCCAGGTGAGCTCGGGCATGATCCCTGCAGAGACGCGATCCGTGCGCAGGCTGAGCCGATCCGCTTCGCGCTGCACCGTTACACCCTCCCAGGCGACACGTGGCTGAGCGTCAGCGCGCGCCTCCAGCAGCGCGCCCGCGAGCTCCTCGAGGCGGGCGGCAGGCGGAGTGAGCGCACCGGCGCTGCTGATCCAGAAGCGCAGCGCATTGCGGCGCCGCTCCGGCGGGAGCCGCCGCAGGGCGCTCGCCGAGAGTTGCGCCCCGCAGCTGGCACTGGCGGCGTCGCGCTCGCCGAGCAGCTCGAGCAGCCGCTGGGCTTCGGCCGCGTGGCGCGCGCTGCGGGAGACGGTGGCCGCCGCCGAGGGCCAGCGCGCGCGGATGAGGGGCAGCACGCGCGCCCGCAGGTAATTGCGGTCGGGTCGCAGCTGCGCATTGCTGTCATCCTCCACCCAGCCGAGGCCCTGCGTACGCAGCCACCCGGTGAGCGCGGCGCGCGGAAGCGTGAGCAGGGGTCGTACCAGCAGGCCTTTACCGAGCGGTGCAACGTCCGGCATGGCTGCGAGGCCCGCGACCCCTGCGCCGCGCAACAGCTGCAGCAGCACCGTCTCGAGCTGGTCGTCCTGGTGGTGGGCGGTGAGCAGCGCCTCGCCGGGACGGAGCGCGCCGGCGAACAGCCGATAACGCTCCCGGCGCGCTGCGGCCTCGAGCGACTCGCCGCGCGCGGGGGTGATGCTGGCGGTCATTGCCGCGAAGGGTACACGCAGTTTCCGCGCGGCCCGCCGGCAGTGGGCGCTCCAGCGCCGCGATGCCGCCTGCAGACCATGGTCGATATGCAGTGCGCGCAATGCAGCGGGGCGGCGCGCCAGCTGGCTCGCGGCGGCAAGCAGGGCGGTAGAGTCGGCACCACCGCTGAAACCAACGCACAGCGCGACATCAGGAAACTCGGGCAGCAGCTCCTGCAGGCGCCACTCCAACCATTGCGCGCCGAAGCTCGATGGGCCGCCGCGCCGCGCGCCGGGCATGCGCCTCAGGCGGCGTTTTCGGCAAACACGCCGAAACCGGCGATCTTCTCCGCGCGCGTCGCGCGCAGTTGATCGCGCGGTACCGCCTCGAGCTCATCCAGATGGCGGATGACGGCTGCCTTGAGACTGGCAGCCATGGCGGCCGGGTCGCGGTGTGCGCCACCGAGGGGCTCCTCGATGAGCTCATCGACGAGCCCGAGTTTCTGCAGCCGATCGGCGGTGAGGTTGAGCGCCTCGGCCGCCGCCTCCTTCTTGTCCTGGCTCTTCCAGAGGATCGAGGCACAGCCCTCGGGGGAGATCACCGAGTAGGTGCTGTACTGGAGCATGAGCAGACGATCGCAGACGCCGATGCCGAGTGCGCCGCCCGAGCCGCCCTCGCCGGTGACCACGGTGATGATCGGGATGCGCAGCACCGACATCTCGAACAGGTTGCGTGCGATCGCCTCGCTCTGCCCGCGCTCCTCGGCACCGACGCCGGGGTATGCGCCTTGAGTGTCGATGAGGGTCAGCAGCGGCAGTCCGAATCGCTCCGCGAGGCGCATGAGCCGCAGCGCTTTGCGATAACCCTCGGGCTTGGGCATGCCGTAGTTGCGCCGGACACGCTCCTTGGTGTCCCGACCCTTCTGATGGCCGATGATCATGAGTGCACGGTCATCGATGCGCGCCAGCCCCCCCACGATGGCGCCATCGTCGGCGTACATGCGATCGCCGTGCAGCTCGTTGAATTCACTGCAGATGGCAGCGACGTAATCGAGCGTGTAGGGGCGATGCGGATGACGCGCGAGCTGCGTGATCTGCCATGGAGTGAGGCTCGCGAAAATGCTCGAGGTGAGCTGGCGGCTCTTGGCCTGCAGTCGGGCGATCTCATCCTGGATGTTGACCTCGGAGTCCGAGGTGACGTGCCGCAACTCCTCGATCTTGGCTTCGAGCTCGGCGATCGGTTGTTCGAAATCGAGGAAGGCGACGGCCATGGGCGAGAGCGTAGCCGAAGTTGGCGAATTGCGCCCGCGGCCCTCAACGCTGGTCGGCTGAGACGGCGTTGCCGGCGGTGGCGGGCGCAGCCCCGTACAGCACCTGCACCGACTCACGACCGAGCCAGCCCTCGAGCTGCTCGAGCAGCTCCCGGCTGGCGCGTACCGACCACTGCTCGCCGAGGTTGAGCGCTCCGGCCGCGGAGCTGCCCACGTACTCCACGGTGACCGGACAGGGCCCCGGCCGCCAGGGAATGAGAATGGACTCCAGGCGATCGCACAGCCGTGCGAGATCGACCTGCGCACAGCGCAGGATCAGGCGCCGTGCCTCCTGCTCGCGCAGCTTGTCGAGCTCGCTGACGCGCCGAACCGTGAGCCGCCAGGCATCGCTGAACTCATCGAACCGCAGCAGGCCCTCGACCACCACCAGGGCATCCTTGGCGATCAGGTCGCGGTGCTTCTGCCAGCTCTCCTCGAACAACATCGCCTCGATGCGCCCGGTGCGATCATCGAGGGTGAGGATGACCCGGGGGCCGCGCTTCTTCACCTCATCGATGAGCCCGGCGACCGTCACCGGCTTACCGCCGCCGAAGCGGCCGGACTCGAGGCCGGCGAGCGGCCGGTCGGAGACGAGGTCCCCGATGCGATGCGAGATGAAGCGTGGCAGCGCCGACTCGAAGCGCGCAAGCGGATGCCCGGTGAGATAGAGCCCGAGGGTCTCGCGCTCGCCGGCGAGACGCACCGCTTCACTCCACTCGGGCAGTGGCGCCGCGCGGCGCAGCTCGGCGAGCCCGGCGCGCTCCGGGCTCGCGAGCCCGAACAGATCGTTCTGGCCCGCCTCGTGCGCACGGCTGTTCTGGTCGCCGAGCTGCATGGCGGTCGTCAGCCGATCGAGCAGCGTGGCGCGGTTCGCGCCGAGCCCATCGAGGCTGCCCGAGCGCAACAGCGCCTCGAGCACGCGGCGGTTCACCTTCTGCAGGTCGAGCCGGCGGCAGAGGTCCTCGAGGCTGCGGAAGGCGCCGTGCGCCTCGCGCTCGACGATGAGCGCCTCGACCGCGCCGCGGCCGACGCCGCGCACCGCTCCGAGGCCGTAGCGGATGCTGTGCTCGCCGCAGGCGCTGAACTCGTAGCGCGAGGCGTTCACATCCGGAGAAAGCACGGCGAGCCCCATGTCGCCACATTCCTTGATCAGGGTCACGACCTTGTCGGTGTGGTCCATGTCCGCGGACAGCACGGCAGCCATGAACTGTGCCGGGTAGTGCGCCTTGAGGTAAGCGGTCTGATAGGAGAGCAGCGCGTACGCGACGGAATGCGACTTGTTGAAGCCGTAGCCGGCAAATTTCTCCATCAGGTCGAAGATGTGCGCGGCGCTCTGCCGCGCCACGCCCCTGGCCACGGCACCATCGACGAACACCGAGCGCTGTTGGGCCATCTCTTCCGGCTTTTTCTTGCCCATCGCCTTGCGCAGCAGGTCCGCGCCGCCGAGGGTGTAGCCGGCGAGCACCTGCGCGATCTGCATCACCTGCTCCTGATAGAGGATCACGCCGTAAGTGGGCTTGAGGATCGACTCCAGGCTCGGATGCAGATAATCGATCGAGGCACCGGCACCCGCGTGCTTGCGGTTGATAAAATCATCGACCATGCCCGATTGCAGCGGACCGGGGCGGAAGAGCGCCACGAGCGCGACGATGTCCTCGAAACGGTCCGGTTGCAGGCGGCGGATGAGGTCCTTCATGCCGCGTGACTCGAGCTGGAACACCGCGGTGGTGCGGCAGGAGCGCAGCAGCGCGTAGGTCGGCGCGTCATCCATCGGCAGCGTACTCACCTCGAGCGGCGCTGCGCCCGCAGGGCGGGCTGCATTGATCAGGTGCGCGGCACGATCGATGATCGTGAGCGTGCGCAGCCCGAGGAAGTCGAACTTCACCAGGCCAGCGGCCTCGACGTCGTCCTTGTCGAACTGGGTGACGAGGCTGCCGCCGGCCGCATCACAGTAGAGCGGCGCGAAGTCGGTGAGCACCGAAGGTGCGATCACCACGCCACCGGCATGCATGCCGGCATTGCGGGTGAGGCCCTCGAGCGAGCGCGCGAGGTCGATGAGGTTGCGCACCTCCTCCTCTTCCTCATACAGCCGCCGCAGCTCGGGCTCCTTCGCCAGCGCATCCTCGAGGGTGATGCCGAGCTCGAACGGAATGAGCTTGGCGATCTTGTCGACATAGCCGTACGGCATGCCGAGCACCCGCCCGACGTCGCGCACCACCGCCTTCGCCGCCATCGTGCCGTAGGTAATGATCTGGGAGACGCGCTCCCGACCGTACTTCTGCGCGACGTAGTCGATCACCCGGTCGCGGCCGTCCATGCAGAAATCGATGTCGAAGTCCGGCATCGACACGCGCTCTGGATTGAGGAAGCGCTCGAACAGCAGGTCGTAGCGGATCGGGTCGAGGTCGGTGACGCCCAGGCTGTAGGCGACCAGCGAGCCCGCTCCCGAGCCGCGCCCCGGTCCCACCGGCACTCCGTGCTCGCGCGCCCAGCGGATGAAATCGGCCACGATGAGAAAATAGCCGGCAAAGCCCATCTGGCAGATGACATCGAGCTCGCGCGCCAGGCGCTCGCGGTAGACGCCCGCGGGCTCCGCCGCCGGGAAGCGCTGACCCAGGCCGCGCTCGCTCTCCTCGCGCAGGTACTGCTCGGTGGAGACACCGGGCGGCAGTGGATACTGCGGCAGCCGCGCCTCCCCGAGGGTGAGCACCAGGCTGCAGCGGCGCGCGATCTCCACCGAGTTGGCGAGCGCCTCCGGCACATCGGCGAACAGCGCGGCCATCTCCTGCGGCGTGCGCAGGTACTGCTGCCTCGTATAGCGGCGCACGCGCCCGGCGTCGGCGAGCAGCGCGCCCTCGTGGATGCAGACCCGCGCCTCGTGCGATTCGAATTCCGCCGCCTTGAGGAAGCGGACGTCGTTGGTAGCCACCACCGGCACGCCGCGCCGCGCGGCGAGCGCGACGGCGCCGCCGATGTAGCCCTCCTCGAAGGGCTTGCCCAGGCGCTGCAGCTCGAGATAGAAGCGCCCCGGAAACAGGCTCAGCCAGGCCTCGAGCGCGCGCTCGGCGTCGTGCGTGCGCGCATGCACCAGCGCGCGACCCACCTCGCCATCCTGTGCCCCGGAAAGAGCGATGAGCCCCTCGAGCGTGCCGGTGGAAAGCCAGGCGCGCTCGATCCGCGGGGTGCCGCGCTCCTGACCCTCGAGGTAGGCTCGCGTCAGCAGCCGGGCCAGGTTGCGGTAGCCGCCCTGTGATTGACAGAGCAGCGTGAGACGCGAGGGCGCCGCGCGCTCGCCCTCCTCGCGCACCAACAGGTCGACCCCGACCAGGGGCTTGACGCCGCTGCGCAGCGCTTCGCGATAGAACTTCACCATCGCGAACAGATTGTTCTGGTCCGTGACCGCGACCGCCGGCATGCCCGCGGCCGCTACCGAGGCGATGAGCTCGGGCACCCGCACCACGCTGTCGCTGAGCGAGTACTCCGTGTGCAGGCGCAGGTGCACGAAAGCCGCAGACACCGCTAGACCTCCTGCTCTTCCAGGCCGAGCAGCCGCAATAGCGCCTCATCGTCCTCCTCGTCGCTGAGGCAGCAGCGCACCGGGCTGAAGGAGCGGCGGTGCAGCGGCGAGGGAGCCCGCCCCTGAAGCGCCTGCAGGTGCGCGCGCGTGCAATAGCCCTTGTGCGTGCCGAGCTCGAAGCCCGGATAACAGGAGTCCAGCGCCTGCATCATCGCATCGCGACAGGTTTTGGCCAGAATCGAGGCCGCGCTGATCGCGGCGATGCGCGCATCGCCACCGACGATGGCTTCGAAGCTGCACGCGAACGGCAGATCGCTCAGCTGCGGGCATCGATTCCCATCGACCCGCACGTGCGTGGGTGTCACCGGCAGCGCCAGCAGTGCGCGGCGCATGGCGAGCATCGTCGCCTGAAAGATGTTGATGGAGTCGATCTCGTCGCGATCCGCCCAGCCGATACCGAAAGCGAGCGCGCGGCGCCGGATGATGGGCGCGAGCCGCGCACGCTCGGCGGGACTCAGCACCTTCGAGTCGGCGAGGCCGCGAATGCGGCGGCGGCGATCGAGGATCACGGCCGCCGCCACCACCGGACCTGCGAGTGGTCCGCGGCCCGCCTCATCGACGCCGGCAACGCGGGCCAGGTCCCTGAGCGCCGCACGTACCATCACGCACCCGCACCACGCCCGGCGAGCGCAGCCGGGCCGCTGCCCCAGCGCAGACAATCGAGTATGGCCTCGGCCGCACGTGCTGCACCTCCGCGCCGCAGCGTGCGGTGCACGGCGGCAAATTCGCCAAGCAGCTCGCGCATGTGATCTCCGTCCTCGAGCTCCTTCAGCAGTGCATCGCCGAGCGCCGCTCCCTGCACCTGCTCCTGGAAGAACTCCGGTACCAGGCGATGGCCGGCGAGCAGGTTCGGCTGAGAAAAGTATGGCACCTTCACGAGTCTCAGGGTCCGCAACAGGAAGGCCGTGAGCGCGCTGACCCGATAGGCGACCACCATGGGACGACCGGTGAGCAGCGTCTCGAGTGTAGCGGTGCCCGAGGCCACGAGCGCGCCATCGCACGCGGCAAGGGCACGTTGCGCCTCGCCGTCGAGCACCCTAATCGACGGCCTCGCGGGCACTTGCGCGATTTCCTTCATGAACTGTGCGCGTGCAGCGGCCGAAGCCATGGGTGCGATGAACTGCCACGGCGGCTGAAGCGCTGCGATGTGCGCGGCGGCCGCGGCGAAGGGCGCCCCGAGGCGCGCGACTTCGCCGATGCGGCTGCCCGGAAGCAACGCAATCACACGCGCCGCGGGATCGAGCTCGAGCGCGTGCCGCGCGCCTTCCCGATCCACACTGAGTGGGATCTGATCCGCCAGCGGGTGCCCTACGAAAACCGCGGCTACTCCGTGCTCGCGGTAGAACTCGGTCTCGAACGGCAGCAGACACAGCACCAGATCGCACGAAGCGCCGATGGTGCGCACGCGGCTCTGTCGCCACGCCCAGACCTGCGGACTCACGTACTGCACGGTGCGCAGCCCCGCCCTCTTCAGCCGTCCGGCGAGCGGCAGATTGAATTCCGGTGCGTCGATGCCCACGAACACATCCGGTGCTGCCGCGCTGAAGCGCCGCCACAGCTGCGCCCGCAGCCGCAGCAGGCGTGGCAGATGCTGCAGCACCTCCGCGAGTCCCATGACCGCGAGGTCCTCCGACGGTGCCCACGCTTCGCAGCCCTGCGCGAGCATCTTCGGTCCCGCCACCCCGAAGCACTGAACGCCCGGGACCCGCTCGCGCAGCGCCGCGATGAGCGCCGCCCCGAGCTGATCGCCGGAATGCTCACCCGCCACGATGCCGACGCGCAGCGGCGCTGCGGGCGCGGTCCGCCGCCCCTCCGCCGCGCTCATCGCACCAGGCTGCGCGTGGAGCCGTGGATGAAGTCGACGAAGGCGCGGATCTCTGGCCGCTGCTCTGCCACGGGCGTCAGGCGCTCGAGTGCCTCCGCCAGCTTCAGGTCCGAGCGGTACAGCACCCGGTAGGCCTCGCGAATGTGGCGGATCTGCTCATCGCTGAAGCCGCGCCTGCGCAGGCCTTCGGCGTTGACCCCGTGGGGCACGGCGGGGTTGCCGGCGACCATCACGTAGGGAGGCACATCGCGCGAGAGGATCGCCCCGCCGCCGAGGAATGCGTGCGCGCCGATCTTGGTGAACTGGTGCACCGCTACCAGGCCGCCGAGGATCGCCCAATCGCCCACTTCCACGTGACCGCCCATGGCGACGCTGTTGGCGAATATGGTGTTGTCACCGATGCTGCAGTCGTGCGCGACGTGCGCGTACGCCATGAAGAGGTTGTCGTTGCCGATGCGCGTCACGCCCTTGTCATGAGCGGTGCCGCGGTTGATGGTGCAGCTCTCGCGGAACACGTTGCGGTCGCCGATGAGCAGCTGGGTCGGCTCGCCGCGGTACTTCTTGTCCTGCGGCGCATCGCCAATAGAAGCGAACTGGAAGAAGCGGTTGTCCTCGCCGATGGTCGTGGGCCCGTTGACCACCACGTGCGGCCCGATCACCGTGCGCGCGCCGATGCGCACCTGCGGGCCGATGATGCTGAAAGGTCCGACCGTCACATCGGACGCGAGCTGCGCTTGCGGGGAGACGATGGCGTGCGGATCGATCATGACTCGCTCCCCGGGGCGACCATCATGTCGGCATGCGCCACCTCCTGATCACCCACCTGCGCGCGTGTGGAGAAGCGCCAGATACCCTTGAATGCGCGCTCGAGCTGCGCGGTCAGCAGCA
>JAFAVO010000147.1 GCA_019242385.1 Gammaproteobacteria bacterium
TGTTGGGCGACAAGCCCCGCTCCATCCACACCGCATCGAGAAAGCGCGACACGGCAGGGTCCGCGGAATCGGTATTGGCGGTCACGGCGATGGCGGTATTCGACAAGCCTGGTCTCGCTGGAGAGGTGAGCTCAACGGTCGCGCTGGTTCAGCAGCCTGGAGCTTCGGCCTTCCCGATAATGTGGTACCTCAGTATGGTGAGCGTGACTGGCTGATCGACGTGACCACCTTCACATCTGCCTCTCAGCATTGACATAAAGAGAACCTGTTCACATTTAACAGCCGCGAGCCACACACCGCCTGCAATCGGACCCCGACTTGAGCACTCCTTCCCGCACCCGCTCGCTGCTGCTCGCCCCGGCGCGCCTCGGCTATGCGCTGTGGACGCTACTGGCGTTCCTGGCGGTGGGACTCACCGCGCTGCTGCTGCTGATCGTGCTGCCCGGCGTCGAGCGCCGGCGCAGGGCGGCGCGCCTGGCCGCGCGCAGCTTTCTGCGGCTCGCCGGCCTGCCGCTCACCGTCAGGTTCCCAGAGCGGCTGCCCGCCGCCCAGTGCGTGGTGGTATGCAATCACGCCAGCTACCTCGATGGCATCGTTTTGACCGCCGCGCTGCCGCCGCGTTTCGCCTTCGTGATCAAGCGGGAGATGGCGCGGGTGCCGTTCGCCGGAGCCGTGCTGCGCAGGCTCGGCTCGGAATTCGTCGAGCGCTTCGACCGCCAGCGCGGCGCGAGCGATGCGCGGCGCGTGTTGCGTAACGCCACCCAGGGTCACTCGCTGGTGTTCTTTCCGGAAGGGACCTTCACGCGCACGCCGGGACTGCTCAAGTTCCACACCGGCGCCTTCGCCAGCGCCAGGCGCGCGGACTGCCCGTTGGTTCCTGCGGTGCTGCGCGGTACGCGTCGTGCCTTGCCGCCGAGCAGCGCACTGCCGCGGCCCGGGCCGCTCGAGATGGAGCTGCTGCCGGCACTCACCGCGGACCCGGCGGCCGGCGAGCACGCCGTGCCCGAGCTACGCGATCGCGCCCGGGCGGCGATCCTCGCGGCGCTCGGTGAGCCCGACCTCACATGTTGCGACGATACTGACCGCCCACCTGGTACAGCGCCCGCGAGATCTGCCCGAGCGAGCAGACCTTGACGCACTCCATGAGCTCGGCGAATACGTTGCCGCCGCTCGAGGCGACCTGCTGCAGCCGCGTAAGGCTCGCCGGCGCGCGCTCGGCATTGCGGGCCTGAAAGGCCCGCACCGCGGCGACCTGGTCCTGCTTCTCCTCTTCGGTGGAGCGGATGAGCGCGGTGCCCTGGTGCTCCGCGGCGGCATCGGCGCCGGAGAGGAAAGTGTTGACGCCCACGATGGGCAGCGAGCCATCGTGCTTGCGGGTCTCGTAGTAGAGCGACTCCTCCTGGATCTTGCCGCGCTGGTACATGGTCTCCATCGCCCCGAGCACCCCGCCGCGCTCCGAGAGGGCCTCGAACTCCCGATACACCGCCTCCTCCACCAGGTCGGTGAGGTAGTCGATCGCGAAGGAGCCCTGCCACGGATTCTGAATCTTGTTGAGGCCGAGCTCGCGATTGATGATGAGCTGGATGGCGACCGCGCGGCGCACACTCTCCTCGGTGGGTGTGGTGAGCGCCTCATCGTAGGCGTTGGTGTGCAGGCTGTTGCAGTTGTCGAACAGCGCGTACAGCGCCTGCAACGTGGTGCGGATGTCGTTGAATGCGATCTCGCGTGCGTGCAGGCTGCGGCCCGAGGTCTGCACATGATACTTGAGCATCTGGCTGCGTGCGGACGCGCGGTAGCGCTCGCGCATGGCCCGGGCCCAGATGCGGCGCGCTACGCGACCGATGACGACGTACTCCGGGTCCATGCCGTTGGAGAAAAAGAACGACAGGTTGGGCGCGAAATCATCGATCTTCATGCCGCGCGCCAGGTAGTACTCCACGATGGTAAAGCCGTTGGCGAGCGTGAAGGCGAGCTGCGAGAGCGGGTTGGCGCCGGCTTCGGCGATGTGGTAGCCGGAAATCGAGACCGAGTAGAAGTTGCGTACCCGCTCGTCGATGAAGTACTGCTGCACGTCTCCCATCATGCGCAGCGCAAACTCGGTGGAGAAGATGCAGGTGTTCTGCGCCTGATCCTCCTTGAGGATGTCGGCCTGGACGGTGCCGCGCACCGCCTGCAGCGCCTGGGCGCGCATGCGCGCGTAGCTGTCGGCGTCGATGAGCTGATCGCCGCTCACCCCGAGCAGGCCCAGCCCCGAGCCATCGTGATGCGGGGGCAGCGCACCTTTGTAGGCGGGGGGCGGTACCCCGCGGGCCGCACTGGCCGCGTGCAACGCACCGATCCTGCGTTCGGCATTCGCCCACTCGCCGCTCGCGCGCAGATGACGCTCGACCTGCTGGTCGATGGCCGTGTTCATGAACATCGCGAGGATGATGGGCGCCGGGCCGTTGATGGTCATGGACACGGAGGTCGCCGGATGGCAGAGGTCGAAGCCCGAGTAGAGCTTCTTCATGTCATCCAGCGTCGCGATCGAGACCCCGGAGTTGCCGGTTCTGCCGTACACATCCGGGCGCGTGTCGGGATCCTCGCCGTAGAGGGTGGTCGAGTCGAAGGCGGTGGACAGTCGCGGCCCATGGCCGTGCGCGAGATAGTGAAAGCGGCGATTGGTGCGCTCGGGTCCGCCCTCGCCGGCGAACATGCGCGTCGGATCCTCTTCCTCGCGACGATAAGGGTATACCCCGCCGGTATAGGGGTAATGACCCGGCAGGTTCTCGGTGAGGATGAAGTGGAGCAACTCGCCCCAATCCCGCAGGCGCGGCACGGCGAGCTTGGGGATCATCGAGCGCGAGAGGCTCTCGGTGTAGTTCTCGCCGGTCACCTCGCGGCCACGCACCGTGTACGTGTAGGTTGGCTCCGTGGCCGCCTGTACCCGCGCCGGCCAGGCCTTGAGCTCCGCCAGCGCCTCGCTGCCGACCTCATCGAGCGCGCGATTGTAGGCCGCGCGCAGTGCGCGGCGCGTGTCATCGGCGGCAGGCTCGGTGAGGGCTTCCTGCGCATAGCGCTCCAGCGGCGCCGGCAGGTGCGCATCGCCGAGTGCCTGCAAGGACTCGTAGGCGCCGAAGGCGCGCCGCGCGGCGCTCACCTGCGACTCGAGCTGTGCCCGGCTCGCGCGCCCGCCCTGGGCGATCTCGGCCAGATAGCGCGTGCGCGCCGCCGGGATCAGCGGCGCCCGTGCACTGAGCTCGGTGGGACCTGAGTCGTCGAGCTCCCAGGAGCTCGCGCCGATACCCTTGTGCGCCAGCGCATCGCAGAGCGCCGCGAACAGCCGATTGACGCCGGGATCGTTGAAGCGGCTCGCAATGGTCGGAAAGACCGGCAGCTCGGCATCGCTCAGCCGGCTGCGATCGGGGTGGTTGCGCCGCCACTGCTTGCGCACATCGCGCAGACTGTCCTCGGCCCCGCGCTTCTCGCTCTTGTTGAGCACGATGAAATCGGCGAAGTCGAGCATGTCGATCTTCTCGAGCTGGCTCGCCGCGCC
>JAFAVO010000235.1 GCA_019242385.1 Gammaproteobacteria bacterium
GGATGCGCCGGCGGTACCGCACTATGTGCTCGACCCGGCCAAGAGCTCGCTCGAATTCACCTTTCTCCAGGCCGGAGCGCAGAACAAAGGGCGCTTCAAGACCTTCCAGGCGACCATGGATTTCTCGGCCGACGCGCTCGCCGCGAGCCGCCTGGAGGTCACCATCGAGATGAAGTCGGTCGACACCGGTGACCAGGAGCGCGATGACACCCTGCGGAGTGCGGATCTATTCGCGGTGTCGAAGTTCCCGCAGGCGCATTTCAGCGCCGCGCAGATCAACCGCACCGCGGCCGGCTACGAGGCGGTCGGCAAGCTGACCATCCGCGGCGTGACGCACGATGCCCGCGTTCCTTTCACCTTCAGGACCGCGACCGAGAACGGCGCGCAGGTCGGCTACATGAGCGGCAGGACGAGCGTTCGGCGCCTCGATTATGGCGTCGGTCAGGGTGACTGGCAGGCCACCGACCAGGTGGGCAATGAGGTCGGGGTGGCCTTCTCGCTGCGCCTCAGCGCTCGCTGAGGTCGCCGTCGCCGAGCTGCCGCGGCGCCGCCCGGCTCAGTGCCCGGCGGCCTTCCGCCGCCTGCCACAGCAGCAACACCGGAATACCGATGGCCAGGTCGCGCGCCCGCTTGAGCACCGATATCGCAAGTGCGGTATCGGTGCCGAGGCCGAAAAGCGGCGCGAGCAGGATGTAAGCCCCTTCCTGCACTCCGAGCGCGTTCGGAATGAACACCGCGACGCTGCGTACCGCGTACACGATGCTCTCGATGGCGATGACCGCCGCCACATCGATGCGCGTCCCGATCAGACGGAACCCGAGCCAGACCGCCGCGCCGTTGCCGATCCACGCCGCCAGGTGCAGGACGGCAGAGACCGCAACGCGCGCCGGTGAGCGATAGATCGTCTGCAGGGCGCTGCTCAGGTCCGAGAGAGTCTCCGCGCCGCCGCGCAGCAGCCGGGTCGCGAGCCCTGCGGTGATGCGGGTGCTGCGGCGCTGCAGCGCCATGAACAGTGCCGCGGCGAGAAGCGCGAGCACCAGACCAATCGCACAGGCGGTGAGCAGCGAGGCCACGCGTGAGCTCACGGGCACCCGCGTCGCCAGAATCATCATGCCGGCGGCGGCGTAGGCGATCTGCGCCAGCATCTCGGTGGTGACATCGACGATCATCGAGGCCGCGGCGAGCGGTGCCGCGACGCCCTGGATGATGGCTGCGCGTACGCCGAGAGCGATGCCCCCGAGCTGCGACAGCGGCAGCACCTCCGCGCCGGCATCGCGCACCAGCCGCGCACGCACGAGCAGCCACAATCGCGGCGCGCTGCCACGTGGCAACAGCACCTGCCAGGCTGCACCGAGCGGCACGAACAGCGCGAGCGCACACAGACAGAAGAGCGCAAAGCCCGTCCAGCCGATGGCTGCCGCCGCGGACAGCACCGCGTGCCAGCCGACATATCTCACCAGATAGAGAGCGACCGCCACCCCGACGGCCGCGAGAATGGCGAGCCGCCACTTCATCTCATCGCATGAGCCGGCGCACCAGCCGCGCGAGCGCCGGCACGGCCGCCGGCCTCACGAGACGCTCGTCGTAGACACTCATGCGCCGCTGGTTCTCGGCGAGGCACAGTCCGATCAGCTGCGTGGCGCTGATGTCCGCTCCGACCGACTTCGCACCACTGAGGGTGAAGTTGCTGTCCTGCACGCCGTGGCCCACGTCCCGGGCGAGACGCAGGCGCTCCCACACCAGCACCGCCCAGATCCCGAGCACCTTCAGCTCGAACCACGGACGGCGCCACAGCGGCATGGTGCGGCGGTGCCAGGCGGCCCAGTTGACGAAGAAGAGGATATGGCGTGCCTCCTCCTGCATCACCGGCTCGAAGGTATCGACGAGCTCGGGCGGAAAGTAGCCGGAGCGGCGCGCCGACTCGAACAGGCCGAACGCAAAGAAGCTGTCGATGCACTCGCTGTAGCCGGTCAGCATGAATGCCCATTCCGGATCGCGCGGCGCCAGGTATTCCGGCTCGGGCGCCAGCGTGATCCCATAGGCCGCGACCATGTTGGCGAGCACCAGCTTGTGCCTGCCCTCCTCGAAGGCATTCAGCTCGACCGCCTGGCGCAGCAACGGATCACGAACGACCGCCGCGTAGGAAGCGACGTTCAGCCGTGCGCGTCCCTCGGTCTGTACGGCAATGTCCCAGATCGGCAGGCTCACCAGCCGTTCCCGGGCCTCCGCATCGAGCGTCGGCCAGTCGAGGACCGCGGGCTTGTAAGGATTGTGGGTGTCGAGCAGCGTGCGGCAGAACAGCGCTTTGTGGTTGTCGGTCCCGCGGCGCAGTCGCATCTCGCGCGCGGATGCTTCGACGGAGCTCATGCGCTCATGCCGGGCCGTGCCGCGTGCGCACCCCGCCCCGCGATCGCTGGCGCAGCTGGCTCTGACGGGAGGAAATCCCCGAAGCCGCCGAGCCGCACCGCGGGTTCGCGACAGGCCGCGATGACTTCCGGCGCGGTGAGCGCCTCGAGCTCCTCGCGGTAGCGATATCCAGGCGCCGCCCCGGGATAGGCACCGGTGGCCGGATGGAGATAGATCTCGCTCACGCCCTCCGGGAGGTGCCGCACGATGCCCGCGAGCCGTGCGCGGCTCATCTGCCCTGACCAGCGCAATCCGAAGGTGCGCTCGGCGATCAGCAGATTCGCCGCGGCGAGACGGCGCCGCAGTGCCAGCGCAAACGGCACGGTGAGCGCCGCCGCTGCGCTCCACGCGGGCCGCTCCACGCGCCGCAGCACCTCGACCGGCTCGAGCGGCAGGCGCACCGCGCGCAGCCCGAAGCCCCGGCCGATCGATTCGATCAGCCGGCCGACGAGCGGATGCAGATGGAAGTGAAGGTGCGCATTGCAGTGATCGAGCTTGAGCCCACTCGCGCTGAAGGCGGCGAACTGCGCGCGGATCTCCTCGGCGAGCTGCCGGCGCGCACCGGGGCTCGCGCTGAGCCGTGCGCCGAGCGCAGCAGGACTCGAGAGAAACATGCCGCGACGACTCAGCAGCTGCGGGACCGCTGCAGCCGGCAGCACCGGCCGCCCCTGCAGCAGCGTCAGGTGCAGGCCCACCCGCAACCCCGGCAGGCGCTGCGCACGCGCGATGGCATCCGCAGCACAGGGCGCGCCCACCATGAGACTCGCGGCGCTCAGCACACCGGCGCGATGGG
>JAFAVO010000080.1 GCA_019242385.1 Gammaproteobacteria bacterium
CAGGTAAATGTCTTTTACACCGCCCCCACTGCGATTCGCACCTTTCTCAAGTGGGGCGACGAATGGCCGAAAAAGCACGACATGAAGAGCCTGCGCCTATTGGGAACTGTCGGGGAGCCGATCAATCCAGAAGCGTGGATGTGGTATCGCGAAGTGATCGGCGGCAACCGCTGCCCGATCGTTGACACATGGTGGCAGACCGAGACCGGTGCAATCCTCATCTCGCCTCTTCCCGGCGTGACCGCCACCAAGCCGGGCTCGTGCACCGAGCCGCTGCCCGGCATCGATATCGACATAGTCGACGACCGTGGCAACCCGGTGAAGCGCGCCGATGCGGGCGGCTATCTCGTCATCCGAAAGCCATGGCCGTCCATGCTGCGCACCATCTGGCGCAACAACGACCGCTACCTCGCCGGTTACTGGGAGAAGTTCGGCAACGGCTACTACGTTGCCGGCGACAGCGCCCACCGCGACAAGGATGGTTACTTCTGGATCATGGGACGCGTCGACGACGTGCTCAACGTCGCCGGGCACCGCCTCGGAACCATGGAGATCGAGTCGGCGCTCGTTGCACACCCACGGGTGGCGGAGGCCGCAGTGGTGGGCAAGCCTCACGAGATCAAGGGCGAGGCGGTATTCGCCTACGTAGTGACCCGCGGGCAGCGGCCGACCTCTGAAGCGACCGCGCTCACCAAGGAGCTGCGCGACTGGGTCGGCCAGCAGTTAGGTCCCATCGCCAAGCCGGACGAGATCCGCTTTGCCGACAACCTGCCCAAGACCCGCTCGGGCAAGATCATGCGACGGCTGCTGAAGACCATCGCCCGCGGCGAGGAGATCACGCAGGACGTCTCGACGCTCGAGAATCCGGCGATTCTCGATCAACTGCGCGGGGTGGAGGGTGCGAGCGCCGCGCCGGCTGTCGTTACCGCTGCGAGGGCGGCCGCCCGCGCCCGCGCGAAGTCCAAGCCGTCGAAGCGCACCGCCGCGGCGCCCCGGTCCGCGAAGCCGAGGAGCAGCGCGAAGCCGACGAGCACCGCGAAGCGGAGGAGCACGGCGAAGCCGAAGAGCGCGGCCAAGCGCAGCCCCGCACGCCGCAAAGGCCGTAGCCAGGCGAGCCCGCGCACTGGCTCATCGGCGAGAGCGGCCGTGCGCCGCCGGGCCAAGAAGGCTGTCCTCGTCCGGGCTGCGGCGAAGCGTGCGCGCGCCCGTGCGGCGGGCCGGCGCAGACGCTGACCGGCACCGCGACACTAATCCGCAGCAGGGCTCCGCGCTCACCCCGGGCCGCTGCGCGCGAGCGCAAAAGCTACGAGTCGCCGCTCGAGCCGCTCGCGCAGGTCAGATGGCTGCGCCAGACCCATGCGCTCCAGGGACGCTCTGTGGGCTTCCACTTCGATCCGACCGCCGTACAGGAGGGCGCGCCCGGCTGTGAGAAGCCGATCCCAGGTGCTGCCGGTAGCGCTCTCCAGGAACTTGAGGGCGCGTGCGAGCGCTGCCTCTTCGGCGGTGAGGTCGGTGCCGAAGGGATACTCGCTGAAGTAGCCTGCGGCACGCAGCGGCGCCAGTGCACGCTCGAGACGAGCCGGGGTGTTGGCGCGGAACTGCTCCGGGATGCGGTGGTGCGCGCCGAGCTTGCCGGCGGCGCGCGCACGCTCCAGCAGCGACTGCTGAAAGCGCGAATCGCAGATGTTGAGCAGCGCGGCGATGCACTCCTCGTCGGTGCGGCCGCGGAGGTCGGCGACCCCATACTCGGTCACCACGATGTCGCGCAGGTGACGCGGAATCGTCTCGTTGCCGGCACTCCAGACGATGTTGGATGTGGTGCGGCCGCGCTGGGTGCGCGTCGCACGCAGACACAGGATCGAGCGCGCCTCCGGCAGCGCATGGGCCATGGCGACGAAGTTGTATTGGCCGCCGACACCGCTCACCACCAGGCCGCTGCCGAGCGTATCGGACACCGCGGCGCCGAGCAGGGTCACCAGCATGGTCGTGTTGACGAAGCGCGCCGCACGGCGCTGGAGCGTGCGCAGCTCCTGGTCCTCGCCGTAGAGTTGATTGACGAAGCCGACGCCGCGCATGCCGAAGCGCGCACGCTCGCTCTCCGGCAGGTCCCGCAGCGCCGCGTAGAAGCCGCGCGGGCCGAGGAAGAACCCGGCGTGCAGCACCTGGCCGTTGCGCAGACTGCGCCCGAGGCATGCGACCAGCCGGCGGCGGCTCGCCGCGTCCGCCAGATCGGCCTCGACCCAGTCGCCCTCCGGGGCACGCACGCGCCCACCCTCGAACTGCACGTCCTCGCGAAACACCCCGTAGTGCCGCAGCGCGGCGAACTCGCGCGCATCCAGATGCGGGCCCGCGCCGGCGGCCGCGAGCCGCTCGAGAATGCGCTCATCGAACCGCTCGCCGGCGCCTCCGGCGGCGAGCAGACGCTCGAGCGGCAGGCAGTCGTAAACCTGACGCCGCAGGATGCCAGCGCGGTACAGCTCGAGCAGGCCGTCGACGAACATCTCGGAAGAGGCAAACAAGCCGCTGGCGAAGCCGTCCTGGCCGCCGTGCTGTGCGATCAGGGCATCGTTGCCGCCGCCGAGCGCCGCGCACGCGCTGCGCCAGCTCGCGTTCTGCTGATGGCGCAGCAGCAGCGCGTACACCAGCGCCGCACCCAGCTCGCCGATGCCGACCTGCAGCGTGCCGCCATCACGCAGCAGGCTGCTGACCTGCAGGCCGATCGCGTGCTCGACCGTGCCGATCGCCGCGTGCGGCGCAGCGAACAGGTCATAGTCGTAGCGCGGATCATCCACCAGGAAGTCGAACTGGGCCGGATCGACCTGCGCCTGCCCCGTCATGAAAGGCATCTGCGCGTGGGTCTCGCCGACTACGACGATGTCGCGTCCGGCCCGGCGCGCCGGCCCGAGCAGCGGCAGCAGATCGACGGTCACGTCCGGGTTGGAGCCCAGGCTCAGCTGCAACTCGCCATTTACCACGCGCCGGGCGAGCAGGTGGGCGATGACGTTGACTCCCCGAGCGAGCGCGTCCCGCGCCACGTGGGTGTAGTTGGCGCTCAGGTAGTTGCGCTGCGCGTGGGTGGACTGCAGGAATGCGCCCGGCGCGAGGTAGAACTCGATGACGCGGACGTTGGCGGGCAGACGGTCCGCGCGCAGATCGCGCGCATAGGCGGGCTCCACGTAACTGCCGAACAGCCGTGCGGTGAGCGGATCCAGCAGCCGCGCCTCGAGGCGCGAGCGCGCCCGCGGCTTCAGCAGCGAGAGGGCCGTGAGGATTGTGAGCTGGATACCCGGGTCGCGCTGTGCGCGGCGGTAGAGCTCGTTGGCGAGCGGATTCGGTTTGCCGATGCCGAGCGGCAGCGCCAGCACCACGTGCGATCCCACACGGCGCAGCACCGCATCGACGCACTGGCCGACGTCAGTGAATGTCTCGGGCATGCAGCTTGTGGCATGCTCCCCGAGGGCCGCGGTGCCCGTCAACCGCGCAGACACCAGCGGGGTGTTCCATGCCAGTGAGCAAACCGGCTCTCGATCCGCGCACCGTCGAGGTGGTCAACCGCAGTGGTTACCCGGAGCCCTATCGCTCACGCGTACTGCCGCGCGCCAAGCGGCGCATCGGCGATGCGCTCGGGCTCACCCGCATCGGCATCAACTACACGGTACTGCCTCCCGGAAAGGAGTCGGCGATGCGCCACTGGCATACGCACGAGGACGAGTTCGTGTTCGTGCTCGAGGGCGAGGTGGTGTTGCGCACCAGCGCGGGGGAGCAGCTGCTCACGGCCGGCATGTGCGCCGGGTTCCCTGCCGGGGTAGAGGATGGGCATCACCTCATCAATCGCAGCGCGGCGGATGCCGTGTACCTGGAGATCAGCAACCGCGACCGCGCGGATGGCGCGCACTACAGCGACGCCGATGTGGACCTGCTGTGGAGTCCGCCGCACGCGCCCGGAAAATTCACCCGGCGCGACGGCACGGTGTTGTAGCGACCCGCTCCGGCTCAGGGGGTCGGGCGCGCCGGCGGTACCTTGCCCTGCTCGCGGAACCAGAGGAGCGCATCCTCGAAGGCTCGTAGCGGTGGGCGCCAGCGGTAGCCGAGCTCCCGCACCGCCTTGTCGCTCGAGAAGTACATGTGCTTACGGGCCAGTCGCACTGCTTCGACCGTGACGCGTGTGCTCGTGCCGGTGAGCCGCGCGAACGCCTCCGAGGCGTAAGCCACCGGCAGAACCGCAGCGTGCGGCAGGCGGATCCGGGGCGGACTACGTCCCGCCAGGCGGCAGATCTGCACGAGTATCTCGCGCAGGCTCATGTTCTCGCCTCCGAGGATGTAACGCTCGCCGATGCGCCCGCTGTCGAAGGCCAGCAGGTGGCCGGCGGCGACATCGTCTACATGTACGACGTTGAGCCCGGTGTCGACGTATGCCGGGGTGCGTCCCGAGGCCGCATCGACCACCATCTGCCCCGTGGGGGTGGGCTTCACATCGCCCGGGCCGATGGGAGTGGAGGGGTTGACGATGACGATCGGCACACCGCGCCGTGCGAACTCGCGCGCCAGCTCTTCGGCCAGAAACTTGGAGCGCTTGTAGTGACCGATCATGTCGGTGAGCGCGACCGGAGTGTCCTCGGTGCCGGGTGCGGCGTCTGCCGGCAGGCCGACGGTGGCAACGCTGCTCGTATGGACGATGCGGCTCACCCCCGCGCGCTCTGCGGCCGCGAGCACGTTGCGGGTCCCCTCGACGTTGCTGCGGTAGAGCGCGCGCGGGTCGGGGACTCCGAGACGATAGTCGGCCGCCACGTGAAAGAGTGCCTGGCAGTCAGTCAGCGCCGGCGCAAGGGATGCAGGGTCCTCCAGGTCGCCGCTCGCCAGCTCGAGGGTCAGGCCCCGCAGATTCCGCCGGTCGGAACCGCTGCGCACCAGCGCGCGCACCTGCCAGCCGCGGCCGCACAGCGCACGGGCAACCGCGGAGCCAACGAAGCCGGTCGCGCCTGTGACCAGCGCCCTCATGGAAGCGCAGTGCCGAGCGGCGCCGCGCCGGCGGGCTTGAGGGCTCCGGTGCGCGCCACCGCGGCGAGCGCGCGGCGCGCGCTGCGGTAAGACCCGCTCAAGCGAATGAGGGCCGGGAGCTCAGCGGGTGCGCGGGCAAGAGCTGCCAGCATGCGAGCGATGCGCAGCGCGTCCGTTCCGGGCGTCAAGGCGCTGAGCGCGGCGCGCGGCACCGGGTCGGTGGCGCCATCCACGATCGCCCGCACCACGAGAAACGCCAGTCGCGAGGCGGCAGCGACCTCCGCGATCGCGGAGCTTTCCATGTCGACGGCGACGGCTGCGGTGCGGCGCAACGCGAGCGACTTCGCCTCGAGGGAGCCGAGCGCCTCGGCAGAGGTGAGCAGGCGACCGGAGCAGAGCGGCTGACTTGCCGGGATGGCGCGGCTGACGCGCTCGCGCCACTCGTGGCCGGTGGCGAAGAGGACTCCATCGGGTGACACGACTTCCGCCGGTACGACCAGCGTCCCCGGGGCGAGCAGCGGATCCAGCGCGCCGGCCATTCCCCAGCTGAGCAGCGCACCGACGCCGGCCGCTGCGAGGCGGCGCGCAGCATCGCGCGCCGCTGCCGGTCCAACGCCGCTCAGGATGAGCAGGGTCCCATCGGCGAGCTCGATCGGCTGCCGCGACTCCCGGGGTGTTACTCCAAGCGGGCGCGCTTCAGCAGCGAGTGCAGCGACGATCCCGAGTCCATTCAATGCAGCGTGCCCACGCGCGCGCGGCCGCGGCACGCGGCGAGCGCCCAGAGCGGGAAGTAGGCGCAATAGCCGTGATAGCGCAGATAGAAGACGCGCGGAAATCCGGGCGCCGTGAAGCTCTCATCGCTCCACAATCCATCCGCCCGCTGGGCCTCGAGCAGCCAGGCCGCACCGCGGCGCACGGCGTCCGAGTCGCTCATCCCCGCCGCCAGGAGGCCGAGCAGCGCCCAGGCGGTCTGGTGTGGTGTGCTCGCGGCGGGCTTGGCAGTGCATTCCGGGACATAACTGTCGTTGCTCTCGCCCCAGCCGCCATCGGCATTCTGCCGCGAGATCAGCCAGCTGACGGCACGCCGCACCGCGGCATCCTCGGAGCTGACGCCCGCCTGCGCCAGGGCCGTCAGCACCGACCATGTGCCGTAGACGTAGTTCGTGCCCCAGCGTCCAAACCACGAGCCGTCCGCTTCCTGCTGCTCCCGCAGGAAGGCGATGGCGCGCGCGAGCGGCTGCGCGTCCTGCGGACGCCCGACCAGCGCGAGCGCGGTGGCGACGCGCGCCGTGACATCGCTGGTCGGTGGATCGAGCAGTGCGCCGTGATCGGCGAAGGGAATCTGGTTCAGGTAGTAATCGGTGTTGTCGACGTCGAAGGCGGCGAAGCCGCCGTTGCGGCTTTGCATGCCGAGGAGCCAGTCGAGTGCGCGGTTGACGGCATGCGCATAGCGCCCGCGATCTGCGAGGTGCATCGCCCAGGCGACTACCCCGGTGTCGTCGAGGTCGGGGTAGTGAGGATTGGCCCGCTGGAAGGCCCAGCCGCCACCCGCCAGCGCGGGCCGGCGCCGCCGCCAGTCCCCGGGCGCATCGAGCAGCTGGCGCGGCACCAACCACTCGAGGCCGCGCGCCGCGGCGGCGCAGGCGCTGGCGCCGCCTGCCTCGCGCAACGCCAGCGCGGCGAGCGCGGTATCCCATACCGGCGAGACGCACGGCTGGCAATAAGCGCTCGAGCTCTCCACCACCAGCAGCTGCTCGAGCGCGCGCCGCGCCGTGCAGACGCGCGGATCATCGCGGCGGTAGCCGCGGACGATGAGCATCTCGAGCGCGTTGACCATCGCGGGAAAGATGGCGCCGAGCCCATCCTCGCCGTTGAGCCGCTCGAGCGTCCAGGCCTCCGCGCGCCGCAGCGCGTGCTCGCGCAGCGCGCGCGGGATGAGCCGCTCGAGACCGCGACCGAGGCGATCGAGCACGAGGAACAGGCGGGTGAGCGCTGTGGCGCCACCGAGCGGGCGGCGGAAGTAGTGGCGCTCCTCCTCCGGTGGCACGGTGAACAACTCGCTGATCTGCACGCCGCGCGGGTTGCGCGCGCGCGGCTTGAGCGTGCACAGCACCGTGAGTGGCACCATGACGGTGCGCGACCAGTACGACACCCGATAGAGGTTGAAGGGAAACCAGCGCGGCAGCAGCACGATCTCCACCGGGATGTAGGGCACACCGCGCCACGGCAGCTGCCCGAACAGCGCGAGCGCAATGCGCGTGAAAACGTTGGTGGCGGCGGCGCCGCCGTGATCGAGGATCGCCGCACGCGCGCGCTGCATGTGCGGCGCGTCCGCGCTGTCGCCGGCGAGCTTCAGGGCGAGATAGATCTTGACGCTGCAACTGATGTTGAATTCGCCGCCGTGATAAAGCGGCCAGCCGCCGTGCGGCTGCTGGCGGGCGCGCAGGTGCGCGGCGATCTTGCGCTCGAGCTCCGCATCGATCTCGTCCAGGAAGTGCATCATCATGATGTACTCGGCTGGAATCGTGCAGTCGGCTTCGAGCGGGAACTGCCAGTTGCCTTCCGGCGCCTGCCGGCCGATCAATGCGGCGCTGGCGGCCTCGATCGCACGATCGAGCCGCGCCCTGGGCGAGAGGTTGATGGGAGCGTGCGCGACCAGTCGCCCCTCGACCGTGGTCGTGGAGCGCGGCGCCAGGTCCGGTGCGGGCTCGGGTCGGCTCACCGCGCTTGACTTTCGCTGAGGCCGGAGCGGCGCTCGTGGCGCGGCACGGCGGCCGCCTCCGCGCATGCGCTCCGTGCCGTGAGCGCGGCACGGCTCGCCGCGCGTCGTACCGCCAGTGGCGCTGTGAGCGGCAGTCCGCGGGCCGCATACTCGAACATCTGCCGCAGCGCCCAGTCGTTACGCACTGCGGCGCTGGTCGACAGCCGGGTGAGCAGCACCGCCGAATGCGACACCTTCACCTGCCGGCCGCAGGTGTATTGCGGATGCGCATCGATGCGCCGCAGCGTCAGCACCGCAAGTCCAATGGCCCACAGGCAGAAGCGGCGGATCCCGCCCTCCGCGGCCGGCAGCAGCAGCGCGTACGCGAGGGCATTGCGCAGATGGCCATGCGCCACCGCGACCAGCTCGCGCACTCCCTGCTGGAAGCCCGCATCCGCGCGCTGCGGGGTGAGCCCTGCGAGCTCGACCCCGTAGCGCGCGAATACCTCGCGCGGAAACCAGCACGCTCCGCGGCCCCGGTCCTCCCAGAAATCCTTGATGATGTTGGTGAGCTGCAGGCCCTCGGCAAAGGAGGTCGCGAGCTCCTGCAGTCCGGCGCGCTGCGTGGCGATGGCGCTGGAGTGATAACAG
>JAFAVO010000106.1 GCA_019242385.1 Gammaproteobacteria bacterium
TCGGCTCTGGAAGCGCTTCACACTGGCGCTCGCCAATCTGCGGCCGGGGCAGCGCGCGCTGGATGTCGCCGGAGGCAGCGGCGATCTCGCCGCGGGACTCGCGCGCCAGGTCGGCCCGCGCGGCTTCGTGGTGCTGAGCGACATCAACGCCAGCATGCTGGCGCGCGGGCGCGACCGGCTCATCGATGCCGGCCTGGTGGGCAACGTGGGGTTCGTGCAGGCGGACGCCCAGCGCCTGCCATTCCCCGACCGGAGCTTCGATTGCGTCACCATCGGCTTCGGCCTGCGCAACGTCACCGACAAGGCAGCGGCGCTCGGCGCCATGCAGCGCGTGCTCAAGCCTGGCGGACAGCTGCTGGTGCTCGAGTTCTCCCAGCCGCGGCTGCCGGGGCTCCAGTCGCTCTACGACGCGTATTCGTTCCGCGTCCTGCCCTGGCTCGGCCGGGTCGTCGCGCGCGATGAGGCGAGCTATCGCTATCTCGCGGAATCGATTCGCATGCACCCCGACGCCGATGCCCTGCTGAGGATGCTGCAGGAGGCCGGACTCGAAGGCTGCCGGTATCACTCGCTCGCCGGCGGCATCGTGGCGGTCCATCGCGGTTACCGATGCTGAGCGCGACGCTCGAGAAGCTGCTGAATCGCGGCCTGCCGCGCTCGCCGCGCGCGCGGCAGCTGTGTGCGGCGCTTGCCGGCCGCAGCGTGGCGATCGTGGTGCCGGACATCGTGCGGGTGCGGGTGACATCGACGGGTCAGACGCTCGCGGTGACGCAGGACGACGCGCCCGCCGATGCAGTGATCAGCGGCGGGCTGCTGAGCCTTCTGGCGCTCACCGGTGAGTCCGCGCAGACAGTGATCCAGCGCGGCGAAGTCTCGATCAGCGGTGACAGCGAGCTCGCACAGAGCTTCCGTGAGCTGGCACAGCTGCTGCGGCCGGACCCCGAAGAGGAGCTGTCGCTGCTGATCGGCGATGTCCCGGCCCACCAGCTGGGGCGGCTCGCGCGGCTCGGCGCCTCGCTCGGTGCGCGCATGGTGGACACGACGCTGCGTAACCTCGGCGAGTACTGGGCGCACGAGCGCGGCGATCTGGTCTCGCGCAACGAGGGCGAGCAGTTCCTGCGCGGCGTCGATGCGCTGCGCGAGGGTGTTGACCGGCTGCAGGCGCGTCTCGACCTGCTCGCGCAGCGCCGCGGCGCCTCGTGAGGCGGAGGCCGGCTCCGTGAGGCCGCGCGTGCTGCTGCGGCTGCTGGAGATCCAGCTCGTGCTGTTGCGGCACGGACTGGATGACTACGTCCGCGCGACGCACCTGTACCGGCCGCTGCGCTTCCTGTTCTTCCTCTCGCCGCTCGTCTGGTTCGAGCGCCGCCGCAGGGTGACGCGCGGCGCACGCCTGCGCCGGGCGCTGGAGGAGCTCGGCCCCATTTTCGTCAAGTTCGGACAGGCGGTCTCCACCCGCCGCGATCTGCTGCCTGCGGACATCGCCGAGGAGCTCGCCCTGCTGCAGGACCGGGTGCCGCCTTTTCCGGGGTCGATCGCCCGCGGGCTGATCGAGCAGGCGTACGGCCAGCCGCTCGGGCAGGTATTCGAGGTGTTCGAGGAGACTCCGCTCGCGGCGGCCTCCATAGCCCAGGTGCACGCGGCACGCCTGCCCGGAGGGCAGGAAGTGGTAGTGAAGGTGCTGCGCCCGGGCATGCGCGCGATGATCGAGCGTGATCTCGAGGTGCTGTACGCGCTCGCCGATCTCGCCCACCGCTACTGGCGCGAGGGGCGGCGCCTGCGGCCGCGCGAGATCGTCGCGGAGTACCAGAAGACCGTGCTCGATGAGCTCGACCTCATGCGCGAGGCCGCCAATGCCTCGCAGCTCAAGCGCAACTTCGCGGGCTCGGACCTGCTGTACGTGCCGGAGGTGTACTGGGACTACTGCCGCAACGATGTCATGGTGATGGAGCGCATCCACGGGGTGCCGATCAGCGACCTCGCGCGGTTGCGCACGGCCGGCACCAACATCCGCCAGCTCGCCGAGAACGGCGTGCGCATCTTCTTCACCCAGGTGTTCCGCCACAATTTCTTCCATGCCGACATGCATCCGGGAAACATCTTCGTGCTGATCGAGGACCCGCTGCGGCCGCGCTACGCGGCGGTTGATTTCGGCATCGTCGGTACCCTCGACCCGCGCGATCAGTACTATCTCGCCGAGAACTTCATGGCGGTGTTCGAGCGCGACTACCGGCGTGTGGCACAGCTGCACCTCGAGTCGGGCTGGGTGCCGGCGCACACCCGCATCGATGAGATGGAATCCGCGGTGCGCACCGTGTGCGAGCCGATCTTCGATCGGCCGTTGAAGGATATCTCCTTCGGCCGCATATTGTTGCGGCTGTTCGAGATCTCGCGGCGCTTCAACATGCAGATCCAGCCGCAGCTCATGCTGCTGCAGAAGACACTGCTGAACGTGGAAGGACTCGGCCGGGACCTGTACCCCGACCTGGACGTGTGGGCGACGGCGACACCGATCCTGCGCGAATGGATGCGCGAGCGCACCAGCGTGCGCGCACTCGCGCGCGAGCTGCGCGTCCGCCTGCCCGGGCTCATGGAAGCCGCGCGCGGCCTGCCGGCCTTGCTCGGCGGCATGGTGGAGCGGGAACTCTCCGGAGCGCGCTCGCCGCGTGCGACGGTGGCTGCGCCCGATGCGCTCGAGCTGCGCGCAGCGCTCGCACACGCCGCGCGGCGGCGCGATGCGGTGATCCTCGGCGCGGCAGTGCTGCTCGGCGCGCTCGTGTGGCTCGCCGTAGCGCGCGAGCCGGCGTGGATCGGCTGGGCGCTGCTGGCTGCGGGCGGTACCGGGGTGGTCTACGGGTTGTGGCGCTCTAACTAAGTGCAACGCTCGCTCACCGAAGGCGCGATTCCGATCGGCCTGTTTCGCTTCGCGCTGCCGATTCTGTTCGCCAACGTCCTGCAGTCGCTCAACGGCTCGGTCAACTCCATCTGGGTCGGGCGCTTTCTCGGCGAAGCCGCGCTGACCGCCACCTCCAACGCCAATACGGTGATGTTCCTGCTGATCGGCGCGGCTTTCGGCATCGCCATGGCGGCCACCATCGTCATAGGGCAGCACATCGGCGCCAACAACCTGCGCGAGACCAAGCGGGTCGTCGGCACCAGCGCCAGCTTCTTCGCCGGGATTTCCGTCGCCATGGCGATCGCCGGCCTGCTGCTGTGCCGCCCGCTGCTCATAGCGATGAGCACGCCCGCCGACTCACTGCCGCTGGCGGTCGCCTACATGCGCGTCATCTTCCTGGCGCTGCCCTGGCTCTATATGTACGCCTTCGTCATGGCCGTGCTGCGCGGGGCCGGCGATGCCAAGACCCCGTTCTATTTCATGCTGCTCTCGGTCGGCATCGACATCGCGCTCAACCCGGTGTTCATCTTCGGGCTCGGGCCGGTGCCGCGCCTCGGCATCGCCGGCTCGGCGCTCGCCACCTTCATCGCCCAGGCAGTCAGCCTCACCGCGCTCATCCGCCATCTCTATCGCCGCCATCACATCCTGTGCCTGCACCGCAGCGAGCTGCCCTTCCTCAAGCCGGACGGCGCCCTGGTGGGTGTGCTGGTGAGGAAGGGCATCCCCATGAGCGCGCAGCTGCTGGTCATATCGCTGAGCGGGGTGCTCATGATCACGCTCGTCAACCGCTTCGGAGTCGATACCACCGCCGCCTTCGGCGCGGCACTGCAGATCTGGAACTACATCCAGATGCCGGCGTTCGCCGTGGGCATGGCGGTGTCCGCCATGACCGCTCAGAACGTCGGCGCGCACAAGTGGGATCGCGTCGCCAGCATCGCGCGCGTCGGGGTGCTCTACAGCGTGCTGCTCACCGGCTCGATCGTGCTGACGATCGAGGCGCTCAACACCCGGATCTTCGGCCTGTTCCTGCCGAGTGGGTCCAATGCTCTGGCGATCGCGAGCCACATGAACCGTATCGTGACCCCGTCCTTCGTTTTCTTCGGCGTCTCGCTCACGCTTTTCGGCGTGGTGCGCGCCACCGGCGCGGTGATGGCTCCGCTCCTCATCCTCACCATCTCGCTCCTCGCGGTGCGCTTTCCGTTCGCCGAGGCGCTCCTCGCGCGCTACCAGGTGGATGCGGTCTGGTGGAGCTTCCCGGTTTCCTCACTGCTCGCAGCGGTACTGGCGGTGCTGTACTACCGCTATGGCGACTGGCGCCACGCCCGCATGACAGTGCCGGCGCGCGCACCCTGAGAAGGAAAGTGCCGGTGCGCGCCCCCCTGAGGCGAGAGTCCCCGGCAGCTCACCTCGGCGGGAGTTCGCTCACCGTTGCTGCACGCGGCTCGATCCACAACGCGCGCGCACGGCCGCACAGCTCGCCCTTGCCATCGAAGAGCGCCGTGCCGGCCTCGTGCTTGCGCCCACTGCCGCTCAGACGCCAGCCGGTGAGCGTGCAGGACTCGCCGATGTGCACGCGCCGGTCGACGTGCGCGGCGAACTCCGCGAGCAGCATCATGCGGTCATCGGGCGCGACCGCGTAGTAGCCCGGGCAGTCGAGCGCGGCCGACATGAACTCGGCGCGGACCTTGCCATCGCCCGCATCGAGCGAGGCGTCGGGCACCCATGGCGCGGCGACGATGCCTCGCTCGGCGATGGGGCCCGCAAATATGCGCAGGCCATCCCCGCGGGCGCGTTGAGTACCGCACACGAAGCAGCCCGGAAAGCGGTGCTGGCGGAAGCCCGCGTAGTGGCGCGAGGCCTCGACCGCCTCGAGGTAATCAGGAGCCGGCGGCACGGTGAGTGCCAGCACCTCCGGGTGCGCCTCGCCGATCGGCTCTTGCCCGCGCAGCACGCGCAGACCGCCGTCCTCCAGAGTGCTCACTGCGAGTGCCGTCTCGAGCGGCGGCGGTTTGAGGAGCCGCACGCTCACGGTGCGGTCTGCGAGCGTCGCCACGAGTCCCGCGAAATAGCCGCCGTTGGAGGAATCGGACGGGCCGCGGAAGCGTGTGGCGATGAAGACGCTCTGCATGGAAGCATCAGGATCCCCGTTTCGGCTGGCGCAGGCAAATACCGGAGGTCAATTGCGCTGACTGCAAAAAAGAAGGGCGGGTTCTCACCCGCCCTTCGGCAATCAGCCGGCAACTGTCGTGTCAGTCGTCGTCCTCGTGTTCACCGGCCGGACAGGGGTTGTACGGCAATGTGCGGTGGAAGTTCTCGTAGATGTATTGCGGCTTGAAATTCGGCGCCGGGTAGAAGTTGGCCAGAATCGGACCATACTCGGTCGTCGAGTTCCCGCCGAAGTCGTTCGTGGTCCCGGGAAGGAACCTGCCGCCCTCCCGCCACACGCACTTGCCGTCATGGTTATGCGTGCTGAAGATCGGGTAGAAGTCTGCGCCGACTGGCGGGTTGACGCAGCCTGCCCCCGGGTGCGGATCGGACGGATTCGACAGGTGCCGCTGGCACGGTGGATTCGTGGCGAACTCGATGCGCGGCATGTCGGTCTCGAACGCGACGCGGCTGTAATTCTCCTTGT
>JAFAVO010000177.1 GCA_019242385.1 Gammaproteobacteria bacterium
ACCTGGACCCGCAGGGCAACACTACGATGGGCAGCGGTGTCGACAAATCGCAGCTGAAACGCAGTACCTGCGAGGTGCTGCTGGGCGAATGCCAGCTGGCCGAGGCGCTGGTACGGATCGAGCACGGCCCGGGCTTCACGCTGCTACCCGCGAACCAGGACCTCACGGCCGCGGAGGTACGGCTCCTCACCCTGCCGATCGGACGCGAGACCAAGCTGCGCCAGGCGCTCGCGCCGAAGCGCAACGACTTCGACCTGGTGATCATCGACTGCCCGCCCGCGCTCAACATGCTGACCGTGAATGCGCTCGTGGCGGCCGACAGCGTGCTGATTCCGATGCAGTGCGAGTACTACGCTCTCGAGGGGCTGTCGGCGCTGCTTTCGACCGTGGAGCAGATCCGTGCCGCGGTGAATCCCACACTCGCGATCGAAGGCGTCCTGCGCACCATGTTCGATCCGCGGAACAACCTCGCCAACGAGGTCAGCGCACAGCTGATCGCGCACTTCGGCGACAAGGTCTTCCGCACCGTCATCCCGCGCAACATCCGCCTCGCCGAGGCGCCTTCCTTCGGCCGGCCGGCACTCTTTCACGACAAGGAGTCCCGCGGCGCGCTCGCCTATCTGGCGCTCGCCGGCGAGATGATCCGCCGTGAGGAGGAATCGACCGGTGTGGTGCGGAGCGCGGCAGCGATGAGCAGCCCCGTGGTCACGGCCCCGGCCGTGGCCCCTGCCGCGGCCCATGTGGCGCCTGTCGCGCCGCCGGCTCCCGCGACTTCCCCGGTGCCCTCTGCACCGGAGGCGGCGGACACGGCGGAGCCTGCTGCGCCCAAAGAGAACGCGACGGGCCCGACGGAGGAGCGCACGATCGCACCGGCGGTTAACGCAGCGGCGGCCAGACAGGCTGAGGACTGATTCAGATGATGAACCGAAAGCCCTCTCTCGGGCGGGGACTGGCGGATCTGCTTGGAGCGCGCGCCGCGGTCGCGGTCGGGCCGACGATTGCTCCGGCCCAGATGGGCGAGGAGCTCACCAGGCTGCCGCTCGATCTCCTGCAGCGCGGCCGCTACCAGCCGCGCCTCGACATGCGACCCGAGACGCTGAGCGAGCTCGCCGACTCCATCAAGGCGCAGGGCGTCGTACAGCCGATCGTAGTGCGCCCGCTCGAGCCTCCGGTGAACGGCGAATCGCAGCGCTACGAGATCATTGCGGGCGAGCGCCGCTGGCGCGCGGCGCAGATGGCCGGGCTCGCCGAGATCCCAGCCGTCATCCGCCACATCCCGGATGAAGCCGCCATCGCGATGGCGCTCATCGAGAACATCCAGCGTGAAAATCTCAACCCGCTCGAGGAGGCGCGTGCGCTCGAGCGTCTGGTGAGCGAGTTCGGATTGACGCACCAGGAGGCAGCCCAGGCGGTGGGCCGCTCGCGCGCCGGGGTCAGCAATCTGCTGCGCCTGCTGGAGCTCACGGCCGAGGTGTGCGAGCTGCTCGAGAAGCGCACGCTCGAGATGGGTCACGCACGGGCGCTCCTCGCTCTGACCGAGCGGCGGCAGCAGACCGAGGTGGCGCTGCTCGTGGCGCGCAAGGGCCTTTCGGTGCGCGAGACCGAGGCCCTGGTGCGGCGGCTCCAGGCTCCCCCCGGTACGGCGGCGGCGGACGAGGACCCGGCCGAGCGCGATCCGAACGTGGCGCGGCTCGAGCAGGAGCTGGCGGAGAAGCTCGGCGCCCGGGTGGCCATCCAGCCGGGCCGCGGCGGCCGCGGCAAGCTGGTGGTGAGCTACAACAGCCTGGACGAGCTCGACGGCATCCTCGCTCACATCCAGTGAGGCGGCCTGCCCGTGATAACGCAGCGGCTGCGCGCAGCGCCGCGTGGCCTGCGGAAAGTACGGTGTGGACGGGCGCGCAGGCGGTCTCTATAATCCCGCGGCTTTTCGCCATGGTCACGTAAGTGACTGAATGGCCGAAGTAATGTGAAGCCACTTGCGTCCGCTCAAGACGCAGGGCAAGCGGCTCTTTTGAGCCCCTCGAACGGGACTTATATAAGGTGTCGGCGATCGATCTGCCCCGTGCGCGGCGGCTGGCGTTCCGCGTCGTGCTGGGTCAGGCGGGCGTAACGCTGCTGGCCGGGCTTCTGGCCTGGGCCCTGAGCGGGGAGCGCGCCGGCTGGTCGGCGCTGGCCGGTGGAGGCATCGCAACCGCGCGGACCCTCGCGATGGCAGTGCTGGTGATGGGCGGCACGCTCGCGGGCAATGCAGGGCGTGCCCTGGGCGCGTTCTACATCGGTGAGGCGCTGAAGCTCGTCATCGTGGCCGCGCTGTTCGTGGTGGTGCTGAAGGTAATGAGGGTGGCGCCGCTGGCAATGTTCGGCGCGTTTGCCGCCACCTTCCTCGTGTACTGGATCGCGCTGCTGAGCGCGCTGCCTGCGGCGGGCGGCGCGCCGCGCGGCGCCTGAGGGGTGAGTGCTTTGAGGTTGTTGATGTCAGCGGCGGAAAGTGGCGGCGCGACCGCCTACATCCTGCATCACCAGAGAAACCTCGCGAACGAGCCGGCCCGTGGCATCGTCGATTTTTCCGTCATCAATTACGACACCGTCTTCTTCTCGGTACTGCTGGCACTGGTGTTCTTCGGTCTGTTCTGGATGGTGGCGCGCCGCGCGACCGCCGGCGTCCCCGGGAAGGTGCAGAACTTCATCGAGATCATCGTGTCGTTCGTCGATGATCAGGTGCGCGATACTTTCCACGGCGCCAGCCGCCTGGTCGCGCCGCTCGCGCTCACGATCTTCTGCTGGATCTTCCTGTTCAACTTCATGGATCTGATTCCGGTAGATCTGCTGCCGCTGGTGGCGCGCGGCGTCGGCCTCGAGCACCTCAAGGTCGTGCCGAGCACCGATCTCAATGCCACCTTCGCGATGTCGCTCACGGTATTCGTGCTCATCATCTTCTACAGCCTGAAGATGAAGGGCGTGGCCGGCTTCATCGGCGAGCTGACCCTCAATCCCTTTCGGGCCAAGAACGTGGTGGTGCAGGCGCTGCTGGTGCCGATCAACTTCATACTGGAGTCGGTCACCTTCCTCGCGCGCCCCATCTCCCTGTCGCTGCGACTGTACGGAAACCTGTACGCCGGCGAGATGGTGTTCCTGCTGCTGGCGGTGCTCACCCTGCAAGGCATCAGCGCGCTCGCGCACTTCAGCGGCTGGTTCTTCCTCGTGCTGCAGTTCGCCCTGGCGCTGGTATGGGCGGTGTTTCACCTGCTGATCATTACCATCCAGGCCTTCATATTCATGGTGCTGACGATCGTCTATCTGGCGATGGCGACCGAGCACCACTGAGGTCTGGGCACACGAGCTTCTGTTATCTGGTTTTTGCGAGGAGAGTTGAATGGACAATGTTGCACACATCCAGGCCATGACCGTGCTGGCCGTCGGCATCATCTTCGGCATGGGTGCGCTCGGCACTGCGATCGGCTTCGGCATTCTCGGCGGGCGCTTCATCGAAGGCTCGGCTCGTCAGCCGGAGCTGCTGCCGGTCCTGCGCGTGCAGATGTTCCTGGTGGCCGGCCTGCTCGATGCGGTTGCGATGATCGGCATCGGCTTCGCGTTGTTCTTCACCTTCGCGAACCCGTTCCTGGGCGCGCTACAGGCAACGCACTGAGCGCACCGGACCGAGCCGCAGCGGACGGGAGATAAGGACCGTGAACATCAATCTCACGCTCGTGGTGCAGATGGTCGTGTTCGCCACGCTCATCTGGGGAACGATGAAGTGGATCTGGCCGCAGATCCTCTCGGCCATGGATGAGCGCCAGCGCAAGATCGCTCAGGGCCTCGCTGCCGCCGAGGAAGGCGAGAAGGAGCTGTCGCAGGCGCGCGATAAGGCGGATGCGATCATCCGCGAGGCACGCGAGCGCGCCAACCAGATCATCGATCACGCGCAGCACCGCGCCAACGAGCTGATCGACCAGGCCAAGGGCGCAGCGAGCAGCGAGAGCGCTCGCATCGTCGCCGCCGCGCAGCAGCAGATCGAGCTCGACACGACGCGCGCCAAGGAGAGCCTGCGGCGCGAGGTGGCCGGGATTGCGGTCGGCGCGGCCAGCAAGCTCCTGGGACGCGAGATCGACGCGCGTGCGCACGCCGACCTGCTCGAGCAGCTGGCCGAAGAGATCTGAGGTTGCTGCATGGCCGACCGGCTCACCATCGCCCGCCCCTATGCACGAGCCGCCTTCGAGGAGGCGCGCAAGAACGGGGGACTCGCCCCCTGGTCGGAAGCACTGCAGGCGGCCGCTATCGTAGTGAAGGATCCGCGGGTGGCGAACCTGCTCGACAATCCGCGCGTGACGCCGGAGCAGCTCGCCGGGCTCGTGGACGGGATCGCGGCGGCGCCTCTGGGCGAGCATGGCGCGAACTTCGTGCGCACGCTCGCCCACAACCATCGCCTCGGCTACCTGCCGGAGATCGCGGAGCTGTTCGACACCTTCAAGGACGATGCCGAGGGGGTGGTGGACGTCACGGTGACTTCGGCAGCAGCGCTCGATGAGGCGCAGCGGCGCAGCCTGAGCACGGCGCTCCAGCGGCGGCTGCGGCGCAAGGTGCGGCTGCACTGCGACATCGACCCCGCGCTCATCGGTGGTGCGACGTTGCGCGCCGGCGACCTCGTGATCGATGGCTCGCTGCGTACGCGGCTCGAGCGCATCGCGTACGAACTGACGGCATAAACAGCCGAGAAAAGATTACAGGAGTCGATGACATGGCCATCAAGGCAACCGAGATCAGCGATCTCATCAAGCAGCGCATCGAGAGCTTCAAGTCGGTCACGGAAGCCCGCAACATCGGCTCGATCGTCTCGGTCACCGACGGTATCACCCGCATTCACGGCCTGGCCGATGTGCGCTATGGCGAAATGCTGGAATTCCCCGGCAACACTTTCGGTCTCGCGCTCAACCTCGAGCAGGACTCGGTCGGTGCGGTGGTCCTAGGCGAGTACAAGCACCTGAAAGAGGGCGACACGGTCAAGACCACCGCGCGCATCCTCGAGGTGCCGGTGGGGCCCGAGCTGCTCGGGCGCGTGGTGGACGCGCTCGGTGCGCCCATCGATGGCCGCGGGCCGGTGAAAGCCGCACGCACCTCCCCGATCGAGCGCGTCGCTCCCGGCGTGATCTATCGCCAGTCCGTGAGCCAACCGGTGCAGACCGGCTACAAGGCGGTCGACTCGATGGTGCCGATCGGCCGCGGGCAGCGCGAGCTCATCATCGGCGATCGTCAGACCGGCAAGACCGCGCTCGCGGTCGACACCATCATCAACCAGAAGAGCTCCGGCATTAAGTGCATCTATGTCGCCATCGGCCAGAAGCAATCGACCATCGCCAACGTGGTGCGCAAGCTCGAGGAGCATGGCGCGCTCGCGCACACGGTGGTAGTGGCCGCCTCGGCCTCGATGCCGGCGGCCATGCAGTACATTGCCGCCTACTCCGGTTGCACGATGGGCGAGTACTTCATGGACAACGGCGAAGACGCACTCATCATCTATGACGATCTCTCCAAGCAGGCGGTCGCCTACCGGCAGATCTCGCTGCTGTTGCGCCGGCCGCCGGGTCGCGAGGCCTTTCCTGGAGACGTGTTCTACCTGCACTCACGCCTGCTCGAGCGCAGCGCACGCGTCAATGCCGAGTACGTGGAGAAGGTGAGCCAGGGCAGGGTCAAGGGCAAGACCGGCTCGCTCACGGGATTGCCGATCATCGAGACGCAGGCGGGCGATGTGACCGCATTTGTGCCCACCAATGTCATCTCGATCACCGACGGGCAGATCTTCCTCGAGACCGACCTGTTCAACGCCGGCATCCGCCCCGCCATGAACGCCGGCATCTCCGTGTCGCGCGTCGGTGGCGCCGCGCAGACCGACATCATCAAGAAGCTCGGCGGCGGCATCCGCCTGGCGCTCGCTCAGTACCGCGAGCTCGCGGCCTTCTCGCAGTTCGCCTCCGATCTGGATGAGGCGACGCGCCGGCAGCTCGAGCGCGGTCAGCGCGTCACCGAGGTAATGAAGCAGAAGCAGTACGCGCCCATGTCGGTCGCGCAGATGGCGCTCTCCATCTACGCGGTCAACAACGGCTACATGGACAAGGTCGACCTGAAGAAGGTCGTGGCCTTCGAAGCGGCACTGCAGGGCTTCGCGCAGAGCAACTACGGCTCGATGCTCGATGACATCAATCGCAACCCGAAGCTCTCCAAGGAGAACGAGGCGGCGCTCAAGAAGTGCATCGAGGACTTCGTCGCCACCGGAACTTACTAACCACCCCAGGAATCGTGCCAAGAGATTGACCAGATGCCCGGCACCAAGGAAATCCGCTCCAAGATCGCGAGTGTGCGCAGCACTCAGAAGATCACCAAGGCCATGCAGATGGTGGCCACCAGCAAGATGCGGCGTGCGCAGGAGCGGATGCGGCTCGCGCGTCCCTATGCGCAGAAGATGCTGAACGTCATCGGCCATCTCACCGAGGCGAACCCGGACTATCGTCATCCCTTTCTCACGACGCGTGAGGCCAGGGCGGTGGGCATCATCGTGGTCTCCACCGACCGCGGGCTCGCCGGAGCGCTGAATGCCAATGTCTTCAGGCAGACGCTGCACCTGATGCGCGAGTGGGAAGGAAAGGGCGCGAGCGTCAGCCTGTGCCTCATCGGCACCAAGGGCCTGAATTTCTTCCGCCGGCTCGGCACGCCGATACTGGCGAGTCTCACCGGGCTCGGCGACAAGCCGCGCGTCAAGGACCTGATCGGCACGGTCAAGGTGATGCTGGATGCCTATCGCGAGCACAAGATCGATCGGCTGTTCCTGCTGAATGCTCAGTTCGTCAACACCATGACGCAGCGCCCGGCGGTGCAGCAGCTGCTGCCGATCGAGGCGATCGACACCGAAGCCTTGCCCGAGCACTGGGACTACATCTACGAGCCCGACGCCGCCGACATTCTCGATGGCCTGCTGATGCGCTACATCGAGTCGCAGGTCTACCGGGCGGCGGTCGAGAACGTCGCCTCCGAGATGGCGGCGCGCATGGTCGCGATGAAAGCGGCCTCCGACAACGCCGGCAAGCTGATCACCGAGTTGCAACTGGTCTACAACAAGGCCCGCCAGGCCGCGATCACGAAGGAGCTTTCGGAGATCGTGGGGGGCGCGGCTGCGGTCTGAGGATGCATAGAGTATGAGCACCCCCGAAGGACACATCACCCAGATCATCGGCGCCGTCATCGACGTCGAGTTTCCGCGTGAGGCGATCCCCAAAGTCTACGAAGCGCTGAAGCTCAAGGACGTCGACCTGACGCTCGAAGTGCAGCAGCAGCTCGGTGATGGCGTGGTGCGCACCATCGCCATGGGCTCTTCCGAAGGACTGAAGCGCGGCCTCGCGGTGCAGGCGACCGGCGCGCCGATCTCGGTGCCGGTCGGCGCGGGCACGCTCGGCCGCATCATGGACGTGCTCGGGCATCCGCAGGACAACCAGGGCCCGGTGAAAGCCAGCGAATACCTGCCCATCCACCGGCCGCCGCCGTCCTTCGCCGAGCAGGCGGGCGGACAGGATCTGCTGGTCACCGGCATCAAGGTCATCGATCTGCTGGTGCCGTTCGCCAAGGGCGGCAAGGTCGGCCTGTTCGGCGGTGCCGGCGTGGGCAAGACCGTCAACATGCTCGAGCTCATCAACAACATCGCCAAGCAGTACAGCGGGCTGTCGGTGTTCGCCGGCGTCGGCGAGCGCACCCGCGAGGGCAACGACTTCTATCACGAGATGATCGAGTCGAACGTCATCGACAAGCAGAACCTGGCCAACTCCAAGGTGGCGATGGTCTACGGGCAGATGAACGAGCCGCCGGGCAACCGCCTGCGCGTCGGGCTGACGGGCCTCACCATGGCGGAGTATTTCCGCGATGAGGTGCGGCCGGATTCCAACGGCAAGGGCCGCGATGTGCTGTTCTTCATCGACAACATCTACCGCTACACGCTCGCCGGCACCGAGGTGTCGGCGCTGCTCGGCCGCATGCCCTCAGCGGTCGGCTACCAGCCGACGCTCGCCGAGGAGATGGGTGTGCTGCAGGAGCGCATCACCTCCACCAAGCGTGGCTCCATCACCTCGATCCAGGCGGTGTACGTGCCCGCGGACGATCTCACCGACCCCTCTCCGGCGACGACCTTCGCGCATCTCGATGCGACGGTGGTGCTGTCGCGCCAGATCGCCTCGCTTGGCATCTATCCGGCGGTGGATCCGCTCGATTCCACCAGCCGTCAGCTCGATCCGCTCGTGGTCGGCGAGGAGCATTACAATACCGCGCGCGGGGTGCAGGCGGTGCTGCAGCGCTACAAGGAGCTGCAGGACATCATCGCGATCCTCGGCATGGATGAGCTCTCGGAGGAGGACAAGCTCACCGTGTTCCGGGCGCGTAAGGTGCAGCGCTTCCTTTCCCAGCCGTTCAATGTGGCCAAAGTGTTCACCGGCCAGGATGGCAAGATCGTGGCGCTCAAGGACACCATCCGCGGCTTCAAGGGCATCATCAGCGGCGAGTTCGATGCGCTCCCCGAGCAGGCCTTCTACATGGTCGGCACCATCGAGGAAGCGGTCGAGAAGGCGAAGACTCTGCAGTAACCACCATGGCGGACGCTGCCATCATCCACGTCGATATCGTGAGCGCCGAGGGCGAGCTGTACTCCGGCCCGGCGCGCGCGGTGTTCGCTGCCGCGAAGCTGGGCGACCTCGGCATCTATCCGCGGCACGCGCCGCTGCTCACCGAGCTCAAGCCGGGCGAGGTGCGGGTGCAGCCTCCGGAGGGCGACGAGCAGCACTTCTTCGTGGGCGGGGGAGTGCTCGAGGTGCAGCCGACCAAGGTAACGATACTGGCTGACACGGCGCTGCGGGCCAAGGATATCGACGAGGCTGCCGCGCTTGCTGCCAAGCAGCGCGCCGAGGAAGCGCTGCGCGAGAAGGTGGGACACATCACCCAGGCCGAGGCCCTTGCCGAGCTCGCGCGCGCCGCGGCACAACTGAAACTCATCGAGCGGCTGCGGAAGCTCCGGGGCTAGCGCGCTGGACCCTGGAGCGCAAAGCGCGACCCCACCCGCGGCGCCCACAGCGCCGCCGCCGGAGCGTGCGCCGGCACCCGAGGCCCACCCGCCGCCCGCGCCGGGCTTCCTGCGCGGCTTGCGTCGCAATCTGAGCGGCGGCCTGGAGCTCGCTCTGCTGCGCCGGCGCTGGCCGCCGCACTTCCTCGTGAGCTTCGATCAGCTGGCGGCGCTGCTCGCCGTGAATCTCGCGCTGTGGGCGCTGCTCGATTTCCTGCACGCCCCGCCGCGCGCGCCGCTGGCGCTCGATGGGCTCTTCGGCTGGGCCTGCTACCTGCTGCTGGGTCTGGCGGCATGTGCGCTCACCGCGCGCGCACAGAGTCCCGCCGCCGAGACGCGCGCCCTGCTGGTGCCGGCGCTGGCCGCGGCGCCGTACGTGGTGATCCTCGCGGCGCTCGCCGCGGAGATGCGCTGGATCGCACGCTTCCCGCTCATCGTCACGATCGTGGCGCTCGCCTACCTCGTGACCCTCGCCCTGCGGGTGCTGGGCGCAGCCTACGGGCCGGTGCGCTGGCGCCCGGCGGTCAC
>JAFAVO010000307.1 GCA_019242385.1 Gammaproteobacteria bacterium
CTCCATTTGTCATAGGCGTCGTTGTTGAGGAGATAGACGCGTCCCCTCGGCCCGACCAGGTAACTCAGCACCTCGCTGTAGTAGCCATCGGCGGCGAGAAAATCCGCCACCACCATCGGCGGGCGTATGCCGGTGAGGCGCAGCACCTCCGCCGGATGGTCGATCTGGTCGCGCTTTAGGTCCCCGGCCGGACGTCCCGCCTGTGCGACTGCATCGCTGTAGCGGTCCGCCCAGACCGCTCGCGGCTCGAAGGAAACGATCGCCAGGGTGGCGAGCACCCACAGCCACCGGCGCGGACCAAGACTCACGGACATGCGTAGACTCCCCTGTGCTGTTGTGTGAATGCGGCTCAGTATGAACCTGGGGGGCGCTGCACCGCGGCGGCGTTGCGACGGGGGGTGCCGCATCCGCGCCTGCAGGTGCTAACGCAAGGCCTTGTCGAGCAGCCGGTAACCCGCGCGCTCCCCGTAGCCCAGGCGCTCGTAAAAGCCGCGCGCGCGAGTGTTGCCGGCGGCCAGCTGCAGCTGCAGGCGCTGGCAGCCACGCTGCGCGAGATCTGCCTCCGCTGCCGCGAGCAGCGCCGTGCCGATCCCGTGGGCGCGCTCCTCCGGTAGCACGAAAAGCTCATCGACCTCGCCCATGAGTCCGCCGTGCTCGAGGCTCATGACCAGTACCGCGATCAGGTAGCCCACGAGCACGCGCTGCGACTCGGCGACCCAGGCGAGCCCGCGCTCCGCGGGGTGAGCCACGAGCTCCTTCAGCAGCACTTCCACGCGCAGCGCCGCGAAGCCCTCGATGCGCTCGAAATCCCAGTAGCGGCGTATGAGGGTCAGCAGCTACGGTATGTCGTGCGCGCGGGCGGGACGGATGTCCATGGCATTACGCGGCGAGCGCCGCGGCGAGCTGCACGCGGTTGCGACCCGAGCGCTTGGCGGCGTACTGCGCGTGATCGGCGCGTGCGATCAGGTGCTGTCCCCACACCCCGAGCGTGTCGCTCGAGGCGACGCCGATACTGCAGGTGAGCGCGATGGGCGCGCCGAAGCCCTCGACGCGTACCTCCGCGACCCGCCGGCAGATGCGCTCGGCGATCGGGTGTGCGGCCGCAGAATCGGCACCATTGAGGATCACTACGAACTCCTCGCCGCCGTAGCGGCCGATCACGTCCGAGTGGCGCAGCTCGGCATGAATCGGACCCATGATGCTGGCGAGGCAGGCATCGCCCGCCGCGTGACCGCGGCTGTCGTTGATCTCCTTGAAGTAGTCCAGGTCGAGGAACAGCACCGAGATCGGCAGTCCGCGAGCCTTGGCGCGCATGCAGGCAGCATCGAGCCGCTCGATCAGCGAGCGGCGATTGAGCACCCCGGTGAGCGGGTCAGTCTGAGCGCGCCGCTCGGCATCGGTGAGGGCCAGCGACTGTGCGCGCAGGCGGTCGGAGGTGCCGAGCGCGATCAGCACGGCGGCCGCCACCATCGACGGCGCGAGCCCATAGTAAAGCAGTCCCTGAGCATCGTCCGCGCGCGAGTACAGCAGGCGCAGCGCGGTCAGGATCTGGAAGGTGCACAGCAGCGCCCAGGCGATCAGGAACCAGCCCGCGGCGCGATTGCCGCTGCGCCAGGCGAGGAAGGACACGATGAGGGTGAACAGCGCGCTCCCGAGGAACATCAGATTGCCGATGGCTGCGATCACCGGCGAGAACCCCGGCAGCACGCGCAGCACGTTGCAGAACGCGAGCGCGACGAAGGCGGCCGCGAGCCAGCCGAAGGCGCTGTAGACCTTGGGGGAGAACAGCCGCAGGTTCGCGAACTCGCGCACGAACAACGCAGCCGCGGCGGCCGAGATCGCCACCGGCACGTTCCACGCGTAGGAGGAGATCGGCCGGGCGAGTGACAGGATCGGCCAGTGAAAACCCTGGCCGGAGAAATACACGAGGTAGAGCGCCTGCAGCGAGAACAACGTGCCATAGAGGGGATAGAGGCGGTCGGTGAGCACGAAGCGCACCAGCAGCGTCGAGAGCGCCATGGCCATGAGCGCACCGAAAGCGAGCGCGATGATGCGCTGGTGCACTGCAGCGGCCTGCAGCGTCCGGTCGAGGGTGGAAGTGGTGAAATGCACGTCCGTGGTGGCACGGCCCTGGCGGGTCACCCGCACGTAAAGTGGCGCACCCGCATCGAGCCCCGGTGGGAGCACGAAGACGCTGTCCTGCGCGCCGCCGAACTGCGGCACCACGGTCGCGGCGCTGAGCGGAGCGCTGCCGGACCGGTGCCGCGCGAACAGCTGGACCGTCTGGTCCATTCCGGCGCGCGCCAGGAGCACCGGAATGGGGCCGCCATGCTCGGGGGCCGACGCGCTCAGCGGCGGGAGCCGAAACCACAGCGGGGCTGTGAGGCGGTGCGAGCCGCGGGAGCTGAAGCGACCGAAGGATCGATCCAGAGTGCCGGATGTGACGCTCTCTACCGGTGGATCGCCGAGCGAGGCGTCGAGCACCCCGGCCTCGAGCGGCGAGCCATTGGCGGGGGTGAGCTGAGCGACCGAAGGCAGGTCCGGCACCAGCGTCGGCACCGCTGCGGCCGCCAGCGGCAGACACACGGCCGCCGCTGCCACCCATCTCCTCCACGCGAGCATGTGTACCGGATCCCTGTAGCCTCTGCCGAGGCCCTTTTCTCTATCGTCCGTAATGAGTTCAGGGTCTCATCGAGCTGCCCGACCCTTGCCGTTATCCTAATGAGCCGCCGGCCGACAAGCCAATCGGCGCGGCCAAAGCAGCTTTTTGACCGCTGGTTGACACTCCAGGGGTCCGTACCTAGAATCGCCGGCCTTTGTCGGGCGGCCCCCATACATGCCGGCCCGGAAACAGCGACTTACGAGAACCGGGCCGCCTCAATGAAGGCGGCCCGGTGTTCTTCGCAGGTCGTTTTATCGCGCGAGGAGACGAGACAACGATGGCGACCACAGGCCAGCTGATTCGGCAGCCGCGCCGCACGGGAGCGGAGAAAACCAAGGTGCCGGCGCTGGGCGCCTCGCCGCAGAAGCGCGGGGTGTGCACGCGCGTCTATACCACGACCCCGAAGAAGCCCAACTCGGCGCTGCGCAAGGTCTGCCGTGTGCGGCTCACCAACGGTTACGAGGTCACCAGCTACATCGGCGGTGAGGGGCACAACCTGCAGGAGCACTCGGTGGTGCTGATCCGCGGTGGCCGCGTGAAGGACCTGCCGGGAGTGCGCTATCACACCGTCCGCGGCACGCTCGACTGCGCCGGCGTCGGTGAGCGCAAGCAGGGTCGCTCCAAGTACGGCGCCAAGCGCCCGAAGAAGTAAGGAGTCCCGACTATGTCGCGTCGCGCCCAGGCTCCGGTCCGCACCATCCTGCCGGATCCGAAATACAACAACGAGATGCTCGCCAAGTTCATGAACGTGGTCATGAAGAATGGCAAGAAGTCCGCCGCCGAGCGCATCATCTACGGCGCGCTCGACCGCATTGCCGAGAAGACCGGCAAGCCGGGCGGCGAGGCGATCGAGGTGCTGTCCGCGGCGCTCGACAACGTCAAGCCGGTGGTGGAAGTGAAGTCGCGCCGCGTGGGCGGCGCCACCTATCAGGTGCCGGTTGAAGTTCGCGCTACGCGCCGCCAGACACTGGCCATGCGCTGGGTCATCGAGGCGGCGCGCGATCGCAGCGAGAAGTCCATGGCGTTTCGTCTGGCGCACGAGCTGATGGACGCCTCCGAGAATCGCGGCGCGGCGGTGCGCAAGCGCGAGGACACGCACCGCATGGCGGAGGCCAACAAGGCATTCGCCCATTACCGTTGGTAACGGAGCAAGGAGCAGACGGCAGTGCCACGCGCGACGCCCATCGAGCGCTATCGGAATATCGGCATCTCCGCGCACATCGACGCGGGGAAGACGACCACCACCGAGCGCATCCTTTTCTACACCGGCGTCTCGCACAAGATCGGTGAGGTCCACGACGGCGCGGCCGTCATGGACTACATGGAGCAGGAGCAGGAGCGCGGCATCACCATCACCGCCGCGGCCACCACCTGCTTCTGGAAGGGGATGGACAACAGCTTCCCCGAGCACCGCATCAATATCCTCGACACCCCGGGGCACGTCGACTTCACCATCGAGGTGGAGCGCTCGCTGCGGGTGCTCGATTCCGCCGTAGCGCTGTTCGACTCGGTTGCCGGCGTGCAGCCGCAGTCGGAGACGGTGTGGCGGCAGATGAACAAGTACGGCGTGCCGCGCATCGCCTTCGTCAACAAGATGGACCGCGCCGGCGCGAACTTTCTGCGCGTCGTCGAGATGATCCGCTCGCGCCTGCGCGCCAACCCGGTCGCCATCCAGCTGCCGATCGGGGCCGAAGAGAACTTCGAGGGCGTGGTCGACCTCATCCGCATGAAGGCCATCTACTGGGACATGGAGACCCAGGGGATGAAGTTCGAATATCGCGAGATCCCCGCGGAGCTGCAGGCGCAGGCGCAGGAGTACCGCGCCAAGATGATCGAGGCGGCGGCGGAAGCGAACGAGACGCTCACGCACAAGTACCTCGAGCACGAGCAGCTCAGCGACGAGGAGATCCGCCAGGGACTGCGCGAGCGCTCCATCCGCAACGAGATCGTGCTCGCCATGTGCGGCTCCGCCTTCAAGAACAAGGGTGTGCAGGCGCTGCTCGATGCGGTCATCGAGTTCATGCCTTCGCCGGTCGATATGCCGGACGTCAAGGGCATCGATGAGCGCGGCGACCCGGGCACGCGCAAGGCCAACGATGACGCGCCGTTCTCGGCGCTCGCATTCAAGATCCTGAATGACCCCTTCGTCGGCAACCTCACCTTCTTCCGTGTCTACTCCGGCGTGCTCAACTCCGGCGACACGGTGTTCGTGCCCACCAAGGACAAGAAGGAGCGCATCGGCCGCCTGCTGCAGATGCACGCCAGTGAGCGCACCGAGATCAAGGAAGTGCGCGCCGGCGACATTGCCGCTGCCGTCGGGCTCAAGGATGTGATCACCGGCGACACGCTGTGCGATCTCGAGAAGGTCATCACTCTCGAGAAGATGGAATTTCCGGCGCCGGTCATCTCGGTCGCGGTGGAGCCGAAGACCAAGGCCGACCAGGAGAAGATGGGACTCGCGCTGCAGCGGCTCGCCAAGGAAGACCCCTCGTTCCGTGTCAGCACCGATCAGGAATCGGGCCAGACGATCATCTCCGGCATGGGTGAGCTGCACCTCGAGATCATCGTCGACCGCATGAAGCGCGAGTTCAAGGTCGAGGCGAACGTCGGCAAGCCACAGGTCGCCTACCGCGAGACCATCCGCGGCACGGTCGAGAGCGAGGGTAAGTTCGTCCGTCAGACTGGCGGCCGCGGCCAGTACGGCCACGTATGGCTGAAGCTCGAGCCCAACCAGCCGGGCAAGGGCAATGAGTTCGTCAACGGCGTCGTCGGCGGCAGCGTGCCGCGCGAGTACGTACCCGCGGTGGACAAGGGCATCAGGGAAGCCGAAGAGACCGGCGTCATTGCCGGCTACCCCGTGGTCGATGTGAAGGTCACGTTGTTCGACGGCTCCTATCACGATGTCGACTCGAACGAGATGGCGTTCAAGATCGCCGGCTCCATTGGATTCAAGGAGGGATTCAGGAAGGCGCGGCCGGTGCTGCTCGAGCCGATCATGAAGGTGGAGGTGGTGACCCCGGAGGACTACTCCGGCGATGTGATCGGCGACCTCAACCGCCGGCGCGGACAGATCACCGGCATGGACGAGACCCCGGCCGGCAAGGCCATCACCGCCGATGTGCCGCTCTCGGAGATGTTCGGCTACGCGACCACCGTGCGCTCGATGAGCCAGGGGCGCGCAACCTTCACCATGGAATTCTCCAAGTACGTGGAGGTGCCGCCCAACATCGCCGGCGGCATCCTCAAAGACGAGTAAGAACGCAGTAGTGAGCTAAGGAATTACGCCATGTCCAAAGAGAAATTCGAGCGCAGCAAGCCGCACGTGAACGTTGGGACGATTGGTCATGTGGACCACGGCAAGACGACCTTGACGGCGGCGCTGACCAAGGTGATGGCCGAGACCTACGGCGGGACGTTCATGGCGTACGACC
>JAFAVO010000014.1 GCA_019242385.1 Gammaproteobacteria bacterium
CTGCCGAGGACTTTGCCGAATCAGCGCGCGCGGCCGGCACGACCTATGGCGAGCTGCTCGAGCGACTCATGGACCTGGGATTGAAATACCGCGCGCAGTGGCGGGCATCGTATGGCTGAGGTGCTCCGGCGCAGCGCATTCCCCGCCGGCGGCGCTTTGGTCCTCGCCGCGCTGCTTCTCACCGGGTGCACCGATCAAACCAAGGTCCACGAGACCGAGCTGAGTGAGCTGCTGGTGGTGCTGCCGGGCCACTATGACAACACCGCACAGGTGGAAGCGGAGGCGGGCAGCCATGCGAGCCGGATGCACGATCCGGTCGCGCTCACCATCACGCACGTGTTCACGCCGCGCCTCGGCCACCACGTCTACTACGCACAGGAGACGGCCGCAGACGATCCCCGGCGTGTCTTCAGCCAGAAGATGTATTCGTTCGAGGTGGATGAGAAGCGCGGCATCGTCGAGACGCTCTTCGAGTTCGCCGAACCGGTGCGCTGGCGCGACGGACAGCAGAACAAGGACATCTTTACCGTCGTGACCACCGACGATGTCCAGCCGGAGGCCTGTCAGCTGCTGTGGAAGAAGAAGGACTCGGGCTTCGTGGCGACGCACGATCCCAAGGCGTGCCCGGATGCCGGAGGCGGCGCCGTCCTGCCGCAGGCCGAGTTCGAAGGGGGTGTACTCAGCATCGGCGAGTACAAGTTCCGGCGGGCGAAGGGGCGTTAGGCTCGCTTCTACGGAGTGCTCGGCTGGTCAGCTGATTCCTTCAGGTGAGCGTCGAGCCACCCCAGCACCGTTTGGTACCAGAGCACGCTGTCGGCGGGTCTCAGCACCCAGTGATTCTCCTCGGGGAATATCAACAGTTTGCTCTCGATCCCGCGCCGCTGCGCGGCGGTGAAGGTGCCCAGGCCCTGGGTGTAGGGTACGCGGAAGTCCTGCTCGCCATGGATCACGAGGATCGGCGTGCGCCACCTGGAGATGAGGTTGACCGGATTGAACTGCTCGTAGCCCTGCGGATTCTGGTAATAGGGCTCACCGAATTCCCACTCCGGGAACCACAGCTCCTCGGTCGAGTAATACATCATGCGTTGATCGAAGACGCCATCGTGGTCGACGATGCAGCGGAAGCGGTCCGGCCAGTTGCCTTCTATCCAGTTCATCATGAAGCCGCCGTACGAGCCGCCGAGCGCGCAGGCGCGTTGCCCATCGAGCCAGGGGAACTGCTGCTCCGCCGCCGCAAGGCCTTTCTGCAGGTCGACGAGGGGCTTACCGCCCCAGTCGTGGCTGATGGAATCGGTAAACGCCTGCCCATAACCCGGAGAGCCGTGAAAGTCGATCATCACCACGGCATAACCGCCAGCGGCGAAGGCCTGCGCGTTCCAGCGATACGTCCATAGATTCTGCATGCTGACCTGCGGACCGCCGTGCACCACGAAGGCGACGGGATAACGCCCGCCCGGCTCGAAGCCATACGGCTTCATCACGTATCCATACACCGTCTCGTCGTTCCAGCCGCGGAAGCTGAACTGCTGGTACTCGCTGAGCTGGCGCGCGCCCAGCAGGTCGTGGTTCACATCCGTCAGGCGCTGCATCTCGCCGCCGCGCACTGGCACCACGTACAGGTCTGCCGGCCCGGCCAGATCGGCGCGTGCGAGCACGACCCGGTCCGCCGTGGCGCTGAACGCCTCCAGTTCTCCGCTCGTCGTCAGTCGCGTGCGCGCTCCGCTGTGGGGATCGATCCGATAGAGCACCCGTTGCCCGATCTCATCCACCGCCGCGAGCAGCCATCGTCCGTCGGGAGTGGATCCGAGCCTCGCGACCGAGCGGTCCCAGTCGGCAGTGAGCGCACTCACCGAACCGCCGCGCGCGCGGCGCACCATGATGTGGAAGCGGTCGGACTCGAAGCCGGGCCGGTCCTGCGCGATCCAGGCGAGATCACCGTTGGCGAGGAACACGGGCTGTGCGTCGGCGGCCGGGTTACTCGCGGTGAGGTTGTGGGGCGGCGCGTTGCCTTCCACCGGAACCTGATACAGGTCGAAGTTGGTGGACCACGCCTCTTCGTGCGATGCCATGCGCGCCGCGAACACCAGCCAGCGCCCATCGGGGCTGAAGTCGAAATCCTCATCGCCACCGAAAGGCTTGCCGGGCACGTCGGCATCGAATCCAGGCATCACGTCCACCGCGGCGGAGGTGGGCAACGGCACATCGGTAGCCACGGTGAAAACATGCGAGCGGGTGCCATCGGCCCAGCGGTCCCAGTGCCGCACGAACAGACGGTCGTACAGGCGCCCGTTGGCCTTCGACCGCGCGCGCGCATCGAGCCGCTCGCGCGTGCAGGCGAGCGTTGCACAGTCCGGGAACACCTCCATGGACACCGCGATCGAGCGGCCGGTGGGAGAAACGCGCAGCGAGCCCACCTCGAGCGGAAAGTCAGTGAGGCGCCGTGCCTCGGCGCCGGTGAGCAGCAGGCGCCATACCTGCTGGCTGCCTGAGCGGTTCGAGAGGAAGTAGAGCGTGCGGCTGTCGGAAGCCCAGCGCGGGCTCGAGTCCGCAGCTCCCGCATCGGTGAGCTGCTGCGGATGCGCCCCGACCGAGAGCGCCATGAGCCACAGACTGCTGTGGCTCTTGTTCGCAGCCGGGTCGGTGTCCCGCTGCACGAAGATGAGATAGCGCCCATCCGGCGAGACCTGCGGATCGCTGATGCGCTTGAGAGCCACCAGGTCTTCGACCGTCAATGGGGACCGCGGCGCGCCGGCGCGGGAGACCTCGAGCGGCACAACGAGCGCGCACAGACACAAGGTGAGCGGTGCCCACGGCCGGGGGAGGCGCTGCATGGGGCTAACTTTCAGCCGGCTCAGCCGACTTCATCGGCGTCGATGGTCCAGGGTTCCTGCTTGGCGGCCTGCAGCCACTCCTGCAGCGCGGCATCCTCGAGCACGCTCGCCATGTACCAGCGCGCGGCTTGCGAGATGTGCGCGCCGTAAGTGTTGAAGCGCAGCACGACCGGTGCGTACATGGCGTCTGCCACGCTGTACTCACCGAACAGCCAGGGACCGCCCTCGCCGAAGCGTGCGCGGCAGTCGTTCCAGATCTCGTCGATGCGCTCGACGTCCGCCTCGAGCGCCGCGGTGACTGCGGTACGACGGTTGCGCGCGCGCGCGTTCATCGGCCAGAGCGAGCGCAAGGTGGTGAAGCCGGAGTGCATCTCGGCGCTCACCGAGCGCGCCACCGCCCGCACTTCCGGCGCTCGTGGCCAGCCCCTGCCGCTCAGTTCCGCGACGTACTCGCAGATCGCCAGCGAGTCCCATACGCACAACTCGCCTTGTCGCAGCACCGGCACCCGCCCGCTCGGGCCGTAGCGGTCCATGTGCTCGCGCGTGTCCGCAGTGTCGAGCCGGATCAGAATCTCCTCGAACTCGACGCCGGCATGCCTCATGAACAGCCACGCTCGCAGCGACCACGAGGAGTAGTTCTTGTTGCCGATGACCAGAGTGAGCGGCGCCATGAGGTGCTAACCTTAGCTGGATGCTGAGCGACGTGCGCGCCATCGCTTTCGATCTCGATAATACACTCTGGGACGTCGAACCGGTGCTGGAGCGTGCCGAGCAATGTCTGGCCGCGTGGCTGCAGCAGCATTGCCCGCGCATGGCGCGGTCGCGCGCGGAGATGCGCGCCGCGCGCGAGCAGCTGGCGCGCCTCGAGCCCCACAATGCGCACGACGTCAGCTACCTGCGCGTCGCCACGCTCAGTGCGCACGCGCGCGCACACGGCTACGAGGAGCACCTTGCCGAGCAGGCTTTCGAGGTGTTTCTCGCCGCGCGCAACGAGGTGGATGTCTTCCCCGACGTGGCGCCGGCGCTCGCGCAGCTGCGCCGGCGGTACGCGCTCGCCTCACTGAGCAACGGCAACGCCGATCTGGCCCGCATCGGGCTCGAACATATCTTCAGCGTGTCGCTCAATGCGCGGCAGATCGGCGCCGCCAAACCCGAGCGGCGCTGCTTCGAGCGGCTCGCGCAGGAGTTACGGCTGCCCGCGGCCGCGATCGCCTACGTCGGCGATGACCCGCAGCTCGATGTGGCGGCGGCACGCGCCGCCGGCCTGCGCACGGTATGGATGAACCGTCGCGCGCTGGCCTGGCCGCAGGAGCTGCCACCCGCCGACCTCACTGTTGGCAGCTGCGCGCAGCTTGCGGCCACGCTGCGCACCTGACAGCTGTCGTGAGCCGGCTGGACGCACCGGCAGGCAACAGTCCAACCAAGTGATGCAGTAAGCAATTCTGACTCAACAGTGCCCCAGAGATGCTTGTCAGCACTCGCAGCGTGAGGCTGCCAGCGTCGGTGTTCACTCACGCGCTCATTCGGCGCAGTCGGTCACGGAAATTCGCAGGCTCAGCAGTGCACCTTCCACAACTGGTGTCGTTCCATATACGTTAAGGAGGAGGAGGCGGGCGACATGAGCGAGGCTGCAAAGCGCGTTCTGCCGGTGGCGAATCTGCGCGAGTTCTTCCGCGAGTCCCTGCATGGGGCACTCCTGAGGCAACACCTGTCGGTCGAGGACCAGACCGAGCATTACGTCGTCAATGTGCTCACGCTGTTCGCGCGCTCCGAGGCGCTCTACGAGATGACTCCCGATGGACTGCGGCTGAAGCCGCTGGTGGCGATGCTATGCGAAGCGCTCGAGGCGGCTCCCGGCACCAGCGAGCGTCACCGCTACCTGCAGCGCCTCGGCGATGTGTCGCTGTTCATCGCCGGCTTCTTCGCACAGGGCTTCGCCACCAGTCTCATCGACATTGACTATCACATCGCGATGGGCGGCCGCGCCTACGGTGCGCTGGCGCAGTCGACGGCGCGCGGGCGCGGACGCGTGCTGGCTGCGGTGTTCGCCGAGCTGGCGGAGAAATTCCAGCCCATGGTCGACGCGCTCAACGAGGTGAGCGAAAGCTCCTGTGCGCAGACCGATCGCGACATCCTGCGGCTGTACGAGATCTGGCTGAAG
>JAFAVO010000286.1 GCA_019242385.1 Gammaproteobacteria bacterium
GTGGAGATTGGTCTTGCCGATGATGCGGCATCCCGCCGCGAGCAGCGACTGCACGACCGCAGCGTGCTCCGCGGTCGGCGGTGACTGCCGCAGGCAGGCGCTCCCCATGGTGGTCGGGAAACCCGCGATGTCGATCGAGTCCTTGACCGCAACGGTGACGCCATCGCCGCCGAGCTCCATTCTCTGCAGGAACACGCATTCAGCCGGGTCGCCGCCCCCTGCCATCGTGCGTCCCGGCTCAGGTGACGAGATTCTGCGGCTTGCCCGCCGCCCAGGCATCGATGTTGTCGATGAGCTGATCGGCGAGGAACTGCATCGCGCCCTGGGACGCCCAGGCGATGTGCGGGGTGACGATCAGGTTCGGCAGTCGCTGCTCGAGCAACGGATTGCCGGTGCGCGGCGGCTCGACCGACAGCACGTCGAATCCGGCGCCGGCGATCCAGCCTTCCTGCAGAGCCCTTACCAGGGCACCCTCATCGACCAGTCCACCGCGTGCCGTGTTGATGAGAATGGCGCTGCGCTTCATCGCACGCAGCTGCGCTTCACCGATCAGGTTGCGCGTCGCAGGCAGCAGCGGACAGTGCAGCGTCACCACGTCGGATTCGGCGAGCAGGCGCGCGAGCGGGTGGTATTCCAGATCCTCGCCCACGCGTTGCGGATGATCGAGGAATATCGGCCGCATGCCAAAGGCCCTGCCGATGGCGGCCATCGACCGGCCGAGCACGCCTTCGCCGATGATGCCGAGCTGCGAGCCGTGCAGGTCGAGAATCGGATGGTCGAGCAGGCAGAACTCCGTGCTGCGGTTCCACAGGCCGCTGTCCACGTCGGTGAGGTAGGCGAGCAGGTTGCGCCGCAGCGCCAGGATCAGCGCGAAGGCGTGCTCGGGAACCGTGTGCACCGCATAGTTGCGGATGTTGGCGACCGCGATGCCGTGCTCGCGGCAGTAGCCGAGGTCGATCACGTCGTAGCCGGTGGCCGCGACCGCGATCATGCGCAGCTCGGGCAACTCGCGCAGCGTGGCCGCGCGCAGCGGCACCTTGTTGGTGATGGCCACGGTGGCTCCGCGCAGCCGCTCGACCAGCTGTCCCTCGTCGCTGCGCGGGTACTCGAGATAATCGCTCGCGGCGCGCGGACGGCGCACGTTGGCGACGATCGATGCACGGTCGAGAAACACGACCCGCAAGGTCATGCATGGGCTCCCGCGGGTGCAGGCCGGCTGCGCCAGTACCCGGCAGCGGCGGCGACGCCGCTGCCGGCTTCGATGCGCACGCCGCAGTCGAGCATGGCCAGCTCCGCGCCAGCGAGCGCCGCCATCAGCATGAGCTCGTTGCAGTCACCGAGATGCCCGATGCGGAACAGCTTGCCGGCCACCCGCGCGAGGCCGGCGCCGAGCGCCAGGTTGTAACGCTCGAAGGCACGCGCGATCACCGCCGCCCCGTCGATGCCCGGGGGCACCATTACCGCCGAGACCGTGTCCGAGTACCACTGCGGCGCGCGTGCGCACAGGCTTAGCTTCCAGCCCTCGAAGATGGCTGCACGCACCCCGCCGGCCAGGTAGTTGTGGCGGTAGATGACGTTCTCCAGGCCTTCCTCGAGCAGCATCTGCAGGGATTCGCGCAACCCGTAGAGCATGGGAATCGATGGGGTGTAGGGAAAATAACCGCTGGCGTTGGCAACCACCATGTCGCGGTAATCGAAGTAGCAGCGCGGGCTGCGCGCGCTCTTCGCGGCGGCGAGCGCTTTCTCGCTGACGCAGGTGACTCCGAGGCCGGCCGGCAGCATCAGGCCCTTTTGTGAGCCACTGATGCAGACATCGACGCCCCACTCATCCATGCGGAAGTCGATACTGGCGAGCGAGCTCACCGCGTCGACGAACAGCAGGGCGGGATGGCGCGTGTCAGCGAGCACCCTGCCGATGGCGGCCACATCGCTCGCGACTCCGGTCGCGGTCTCGTTCTGACACACCAGCACTGCCTTGATGCTGCGGTTCCGGTCGGCCTCGAGCGCGCTGCGGTAACGATCGACCGGCGCGCCCTCGCCCCATTCCACCTCGAGCACCTCCACCTCGAAGCCGAGCCGCTGGCACATGTCGATCCACAGGTGCGTGAACTGGCCGAAGCGCGCGGCCAGCACACGATCGCCCGGATTGAGGCAGTTGGTGAGCGCCGCCTCCCAGCAACCGGTTCCGGAGGAGGGGAAAATGATCGGGGTGCCGCTGCCGGTCTTGAAAATGCGCTTCAGATCGGCGAGGCATCGCAGTGTCAGCTCGGGAAACTTGCTCGAGCGGTGGTCCTCCATCGGCACGGCCATGGCCCGCAGGATCCGATCCGGCACGTTGGTCGGCCCGGGGACGAAGAGAAAGTTACGACCGGCCATAAGTTTTCCTTTCTTCTGCCATAAGGCAAACGGAACAGTGAGCACGCCGATCAGCAGCGCTCACTCACCTTACTACCAACACGGATCGTGCGCTAACGGGGCGCGCTGGTATTCCAGGCGTTGGTGAACAACGCCTCAGCGTTGCCGTGATAGATGCGCTCGAGCACCGTGCGCGGCAGGTGCAGGCCGTGAAAGCCCGGCTCGAACTCGGGCGAATGCATCTGCTCGGAGGTGGCGAGAAAGCGCCAGTCGTTCAGCCAGCCGCCGTGCAGCGCCGCCATCTCCGCCGCACTGGGCTCGGCCGGACCATAGTCCACATCGCTGCCGTAGAGAATGCGGTCCTGGTAGTGGATGAGAAAGCGGCGCACCTTCTCCGGGTCACTCGCCGCCTGGTATTCGAGGTGGACCAGGCGCGCGGCGAGGTCGACCACGGCATTGGGAAAGCTGTCGAGAAAAGCGCCGACCCGGTCCACGTCCCATTCCAGCGAGGCCAGGTGCACCGCATCGAAGCGCAGCCGTGGATGCGCGCGCAGCATGCG
>JAFAVO010000293.1 GCA_019242385.1 Gammaproteobacteria bacterium
GGCCTATCGGGCGCTGCCACAGTTTCGCGGTGACAGTGCCTTCTATACCTGGCTTTATCGCATCGCCATCAACACTGCCAAGAATGCGGTAGTTTCTCGCGAGCGCAGCCCCGTCGAATATGACCTCGACCGCAACAACAACGACGAGTCCTACGACATGCAGGGTCGAATGAAGGATTCCGAGACGCCCGAAGGGCTGGTGCTGACGGATGAGATCCGCTCGACCGTCAATGCCGCCATCGATGCGCTGCCCGAGGACCTGCGCACCGCCATCGTGCTGCGCGAGCTCGAGGGCCTGTCCTACGAGGAGATTGCCGCCGCCATGGACTGCCCCGTGGGCACGGTGCGCTCGCGGATCTTCCGGGCGCGCGAGGCCATCGACCGGCGTTTGCGCGAAGTGTTCGAAGGCGGCCTCGGCCGCGCGGAGGAGCTGGGATGAACGAGGAGCTCGACAGTCAGCTGTCCGCCATGTTCGATGACGAGTTGCCGCAGGCGGAGTGCGAGCTGCTCGCACGACGGCTGTCGCGCGATGAGCCGCTGAAGGCACGCTGGGGGCGCTATGCCGTCATCGGTGCGGTGATCCGTGCCGAGCGCGGCGTGCGGCTGAACGCACCACTCGCCGGGCGGGTGAACGCGGTGCTGCTCGCCGAGCCGCCGCTCGCCGCGCACACCGCGCCGCGTGACCTGCGTCGCGCCCGTGTGCGCTGGTGGCAGCCCGTCGCCGGCGCTGCAGTGGCCGCCTCGGTCGCGGCCGCCTCGATTCTGTGGTTGCGCGCACAGGTGCCGGGAGATGCGCCCCTGGCGGTGCGCGCCGCCCCCCCGGCCGCGGCGAGCGGCGCATCTGCCGCCCTGGCAAGTCACGCCGACAGTTACATCGTTCCGGTGCGCAAGGCCCCGGGGTCCCTGGTGCCGAGCACCGAGCTTGCCAACTACGTCGTAGCTCACAGCATGTTTTCTCCCCCGGTGGCGCGGCGCAATCTGCTGTCGGCCTTCATGACGAGCGAGCCGGCGGCCGCCGGTACCGAGGAACCACAGGTCGATGCCAAGGTCGTTGCGCAGTAGCGGCGGCGTTTTCGGCCTGGCACTCGCCTGGACTGTCGCGGCTGCGGCAGCAGCCGAAGACGCAGCGCCGAGGAACTCTGCTGACTTCACGCCCGCGCAGTGGCTCGAGCGCATGGATCACGCGCTCACCACGCGCAACTACGACGGCACCTTCTCCCGCTGGCAGGGCGGCCGCGTGGAGATGCTGCGCATCATCCACCGGGTCCAGGATGGCACGGTGTCCGAGCGCCTGGCGTCGCTCGATGGATCCGGGCGCGAGTTCATCCGCACCGGCGCGAGTCTCGCCTGCTATCTGCCCGACCGCCGGACCGTGCTGGTCGAGGAGCGTCCGCCGGAAGAGCCGCTCGTCGGCTTTCCGACGGTCAACGATCAGACCGCGAGCTTCTACGACATCCGCGAGGTCGGGCACACCCGTCTCAACCGCCGCGTCACGCACGTCATCACGGTCTCACCAAAGGACGAGTACCGCTACGGCTACCGGCTGTGGATCGACGACACGACCGCCATGCCGCTGAAGTCGCAGCTGGCCGACGCGCATGGCCAGGTGATGGAGCAGATCGTGTTCGCGAACCTCACCCTCTCCTCCCGCATTCCGGACACCGCCTTCCGGCCCGAGATCTCGACCGCCGGTTTCCAGTGGCTGCGCAACGATGCGGCCGCGCACCTGCCGCCCGGGGCTCCCCCGCTCGCCTGGAGCGCTGCCAACCTGCCGCCCGGGTTCCACATGACGGTACGCTCCGCGCAGGTCCTGCCAGGCACGGCGGGCCCCGTCGATCATCTGGTCTTCACGGATGGTTTCGCCTCGGTCTCGGTGTTCGTGCAGCGCGAGCCCGCCCCCTCGGGCCCCGCGCCGGCGCCTGAATCGGCTACGGTCGGGTCCTCCTCGGCCTTCTCGACCGTAGTCGACGGTCACAAGATCACCGCCGTCGGGGAGGTGCCGCCGGCCACGGTGCGCTTCATCGCCAGCCAGGTGAAGGCGCAGGGCGCGCCGGCCGCGAGCCGCTGACCCCGTGCCGGAGCCCGGCACAGGCCTGACCCTCGTGCACCGGCGCGACTGTCAGCTGTGTGATGAGATGCTCGCCGAGCTCACTGCGCTCGCACGCCAGCTGCCCCTGCCACCGCTCGAAGTGGTGGATGTGGATGCGGATTTGCGCCTCAAGCGGCGCCACGGGCTCGATGTGCCGGTGCTGTTGCTCGATGGACTCGTGGTCTGCCGCCACCGCCTGGACCGAAAGGAGCTCACACGCCTGTTGGCAGCGCGTGCGGGCTCCGCGGACGCAGGGGCTGCGATGCTTTCGCGCGCACCGCGGCAGTAACGGCGCAAACGCGCGCCGCAGGCGCGAACTTTCCCTATAATCCGCCCCGCCGCAGGGCTTCCGGGCGCGGCAACACGCGGCGGTAGTCAGCGCAGGCCATGCGGCACATACGTAACTTTTCCATCATCGCGCACGTCGACCACGGCAAATCGACCCTCGCGGACCGCTTCATCCAGCTGTGCGGGGGGCTGGCCGACCGCGAGATGCAGGCGCAGGTGCTCGACTCCATGGAGCTCGAGCGCGAGCGCGGGATCACCATCAAGGCGCAGAGCGTCACGCTCTATTACAGCGCGCGTGACGGTGAGCGTTACCAGCTGAACATGATAGATACCCCCGGGCACGTCGACTTCTCCTACGAGGTGTCGCGCTCGCTCGCCGCCTGTGACGGGGCACTGCTGGTGGTCGACGCCTCGCAGGGCGTCGAGGCGCAGAGCGTCGCCAACTGCTACACCGCCATCGAGCAGGGCGTGGAGGTGCTGCCGGTCATCAACAAGATCGACCTGCCCTCGGCCGACCCGGAGCGCGTCAGCCGCGAGATCGAGGAGATCATCGGCATCGAGGCGGGCGATGCGGCGCGGGTCAGCGCCAAGACCGGGGAGGGCGTGGCGGAGCTGCTCGAGGCCATCATCCGCCGCATCCCCGCGCCACGCGGTGATGCCGCGGCGCCGCTCCAGGCCCTCATCATCGACTCCTGGTTCGACAACTACGTCGGCGTCGTATCGCTGGTACGGGTGATGAATGGCAGCCTCAAGACCGGCGAGCGCATCCGCGTGGTGTCGACCGGCCGCAGCCACCTCGCCGACCGCCTCGGCCGCTTCACACCCAAGCC
>JAFAVO010000328.1 GCA_019242385.1 Gammaproteobacteria bacterium
GCAGGCGCAGGCCAATCGTTTTGCGGACACCGCCGCCCTCTTTCAGGCGCTCGGTGGCGGCTGGTGGAACCTTCCGGAGGCGACCTTCAAATGAGCGACCTGGTGCTGCGGGAGAACCACGGTGGTGCTGCCATCCTGACCCTCAACCGCCCGGAAAAGCTCAATGCCCTTTCCAAGGACCTGATCGAGCGACTCGAAGAGCACGTCGATGCGCTCGCGCGCGAAAGCAAGCAAATCGGCCTCGTCATCCTGCGCGGCGCGGGCGGCAATTTTTCCTCCGGACACGACATGCAGGAGGTGCTCGGACAGGTCAAGGCGCATGCCAAGCCGCACCACTACGTGGACGTGATCGACAAGGTCGCAGACCTGCCGCAGCCAGTCGTCTCCGCAGTGCAGGGCCACTGCTCGACCGGTGCACTGGAGCTCGCGCTCGCCGCCGATCTCATCGTCGCCGCTGCGAACGCGCAGTTCTGCGATGCCTACGCACGCTGGGGCCTCACCCCCATTTGGGGACTAAGCCTGCGCCTGCCGCACCGCATCGGCACGGCCAAGGCGAGCGAAATGATGTTCACCTGCCGGACTTACTCAGGAAGCGAGGCGTACGACATGCATCTGGCGAACTTCTGCTTCGCGGACCAGGATTTCGAGGCAGGCCTCGCCGCACTCGCCGCCGACATTCTCGCCAATTCCTGGTACTCGAACCAGGTGAACAAGCGCGCGCTGATCGCCAGCGATGGCCTGCCGCTGCACGAGGCCCATGCGCTGCGCATATTCAAGAACGAAGGGTTGGCTCCGGACGCCGCCCAGCGCGTGGAGCGCTTCTTCAAGCGGCGCAAGCCAAGCGCATGAGACTGGCGCTGGGTGGTCAGGCAGCGAAGCCGGCGCGCCTGGCTCTCGCCGCCCCTGCACGGGCGAGTACGGTTGCGAGGCACTGCGCAAGGTCGGCCGCGCCCAGGGGCTTCATCAGCACCGCCTGGGCTCCTGCATCAGTCGCCGCCGCGTTGAGGTCGGGACCGCCATACCCGCTCACCAGAACGGCTGGCAGGGTGGGCCGGACCCGCCGCAGCTCTGCGAGGAGCTCGAGACCTGACATGTCGGGCATGATGGCATCGGTCAGCACCGCATCGAATCGTTCCGGCGCCGCCTGAAACAGCCGCAGCGCCTGCTGCGCGCCGACACAGCCGACGGGCTCGTACCCGAGCGAGGCAAGCACTTCTTCCGCGAGCGACACCAGGCTCTCCTCGTCATCGACGACCAGGATGACCTCCCCGTTTCCCTGCGGCGCATCGCCGGGGAGGGGATCCTGAGCCGGCTCGCCCTCGATGAGTGGCAGGTACACGCTGAAGGTGGTGCCCTCCCCTGCGCGGCTGCTGACCTCGAGCGCCGCACTGTGGTCCAGAACGATCCCGTGCACCAGTGACAGTCCTAGCCCGGTCCCCGCCCCGACCGGCTTGGTGGTGAAGAAGGGCTCGAAGATGCGCTCCATCTGCTCGGTGCTCATGCCCACGCCCGAATCAACCACCTCGACGCAAGCGTAACGCCCACGTTGCAGGCGTCCGACGGTGCAGTCCCGCGCCTCTGTCACCTCGGTGGCGCGAGCGCGTACCCGCACCTGACCGCCCGAGCCCACGGCCTGCACCGCGTTGGTGATGAGGTTCGCGAGCATCTGATGGAGCTGCGAGGCATCGCCGGCGACCACCAGCGGCTCCGCCGGCACCTCCATCGCCACGCTCACCGAGGGGGGAAGCGCGGCGCAGGTGAGACTGTGCGCTTCGCTCAGGATGCTCTGCAGTGACACCGGCCGGGCGCTGCCGACGCCGGGGCGGCTGAACGCCAGGATCCGTGCCACCAGGTCGCGGGCACGGTTTGCCGCGACGATGATGTTGTCGATGTAACGGCGCTGCGCGCTGCCTGCTCCACTTTGCTGGCTGGCGAGCTCCGCATAGCCGAGCACTGCGCCCAGCACATTATTGAAATCATGAGCGATCCCACCCGCGAGCGTCCCGAGCGCCTCGAGCTTCTGCGACTGGTGGAGTTGGGCGGTGACACGTTCGTGTCGCTCGAGCTGGCGCAGGAAGGCGATGAGCAGCACTGCGGCCAGTACGCTGATGACGAGCGTACGCGCGAGATTTTTCCAGGCCTTGCCGCGCCAGGCCGCAAGGATGTCCCGTTCGCTGCGCCCCACTACCACGACCGCCGGATATCCGGGCACCCGGCGCAGGCTCACCTGCGCGCGGCCGAGCTGCGGGTCCTCGATGCTCGTGTGCAACGCCTCGGTGGGGCCGAGCGCCTGCAACGCAGGCATCCAGGCGGAGGGCTGCGTGTTGAGCTGCGGATGCTCCCGGCTCACCAGCACCATCCCGTCCTGACGCAGCAGCTCAATCGAGCTCCCGGGCCCGAGGTCGAGTGCCTGATAGAAGCGGCGGATATACCCGACATCCACCGATGCCCCGGCGATCCCGCGGAACCCTGGGCCCGGCAGGCGGCGGCTCAAGACAAAGGTGGGCTCTCCCGTAGCGCGGCTGATGAAAGGCTCGCTCACGAACAGCCCCAGATCGGGCCGCGCGCGCTGCGCCAGGTAATAAGAGCGATCGCTCAGGTCGCTCTTCGCGCCGTTGGTCGCCGTAGTAAGGTGCAGCTGCCTTGCAGGGTCGAACAGGAATAGGTTACGGACCTGGGGCACCCCGCTCATGTGACGGCTGAGTAGACCCGGGATGCTTTGGCGATCGGGCGCGCCCGGGGTATCGGGGTCGAGCAGCAGCGCCTGGCCGAGAATGAGGTCCGTCGCCTGCAGAGCCCGCGCTGCCTGCTCGGCAAGCGCGCCTGCCACGTTGTCGTGCTGCCGCTCCGCGAGCGCGAGCGTTTCCTCGCGGTCGCGCCGTATGTCGAAGAAGGTGGAGAGCGCTACCGCACCACACACGGCGGCGACGATCAACACCAGGCGCAGCCGTAGCGACCGGCGCCAGTCGCCCGCCCGCCGCGCCGCCTCGGTCGCCGTCGCTGGAGTCGCAGTCAGTGAGGCCCGCTCAGGCCGAGTGCTGCCCATAGGTCCATGCGCGTAAACGGCTTCGCGAGGATGCGCGTCGCTCCAAGTCGCAGGGCCATGGCATCATTCGCCATGTCTCCCCGGGAGAAGCGGCCCGAGGCAAGCACGATCGCCGCGCGCGGATAGGCCCGACGCCAGGGCGAGAGGACCTCATGAGCCTGCTGCTGACATGCCACATCGACCAGTATGACATCGATGTCCGTCACCGGCTGCGTCGGCGCTTGCGGCCACACCGCCTGCGCCCCACCGGCGACGAGCCACTCGCTGATCAGCTCCCGATGCAGCCGGTCATGCTCCACGATCAGGACCCGCTTCACCGATGGTCCCCTTCGTGAGCGGCGTACTCACACCGCACGTGCTGGTAGTGGACGACGATGAGTCGCTGCGGCGGCTCGTCGAGGAGTATCTGGTGCAGCACGATCTGCGCGTATCCGCGGCCGCCAGCGGCGCCGAGCTGCTGAGCGCGCTCGGCAGCGAGGTGATCGACCTGGTGCTGCTCGACCTGCGCCTCCCGGGCGGGGACGGTATGCAGCTGCTGCGGCAGGTGAGGACGCAGTCGCAGATCCCGGTGATCATCCTCACCGGACGCACCGAGGAAGCCGACCGGGTCATGGGGCTCGAGCTCGGCGCCGATGATTACCTCACCAAGCCGTTCAGCCCGCGCGAGCTGCTGGCGCGCATCCGCACGGTGCTGCGCCGGGCGCACGCCGGACAGGAGGTGCATGGGGCGCGCGTGTGTCGTGCCTACCGCATTCCCGGCTGGGAGCTGAACCTGCGCACACGGCGGCTCACTGCGCAGGATGGCGCGCAGGTCGCACTCAGCAACGGCGAATTCAACCTGCTGGCGGCGCTGCTCGCCAGCGCCAACCGCGTGGTGACGCGCGATCAGCTGATCGAGATGAGCCGGCGCTATGACAACGAGGTCTATGACCGCGCCGTCGATGTGCAGATCCTGCGCCTGCGGCGCAAGCTCGAGACCAATCCCGCCGAGCCACGCATCATCCTCACCGAGCGCGGCGCTGGCTATCGGATCGCAGTTCCGGTGGAAGCGGTCTACTGAAGCTGGTGGCAACATGATCAGGCTCTGAAGCGGTCACGGCGCGCGGCAGCGCGGCGGGCCTCGGCACCAGAGTGTCGCCGCCGCGCATCGCGCGGCCTTTGCAGAGCACATTTCACCTGTAACAAAGCTGCGCGTGTGCGTAACGGCGCTGTCCAGGGGCCCGGCTATCGTAGGCGGGCCATGTGGATCGTCCGGCTGGCGCTGCGGCGCCCCTATACTTTTCTGGTGCTCGCGATTGCGATCACGCTCCTGGGCGTGTTCGCGATTTTGCGCACACCGACTGACATCTTCCCGAACATCAAGATTCCGGTGGTCGCCACCATCTGGCGTTACACCGGCCTCTCGCCCGATGAGATGGCGACCCGCATCGTGCTCGGGACCGAGCGCAACGCCCAGACCACGGTCAACGATGTCGAGCACACCGAGTCGCAGAACGTCACCGGCACCTCCGTGGTGAAGTACTTCTTCCAGCCGACGGTGAACGAGGAGCTCGCCTACGCGCAGATCACCGGCGTCTCCCAGACCACTCTGCGCCAGGCGCCGCCGGGTACGACGCCGCCGTACGTGCTCGCCTATAACGCCTCCTCGGTGCCGATCCTGCAGCTGGCGCTCTCGAGCGAGCGGCTCTCGGAAGCGCAGCTGTTCGACCAGGGTAACAACATCATCCGCGTCGGCCTCGGCACCGTGCAGGGGGCCTCCATGCCCTATCCGTACGGGGGCCTGCAGCGTCAGGTGCAGGTGGACCTCAACCCGGACGCACTGCGTGCGACCGGCCTCTCGGGCAATGACGTCACCGCTGCCATTGGCGCGCAGAACTCCATCCTGCCCGCGGGCACGCAGAAGATCGGCGAGCGCGAGTACTTCGTCACGGTCAATGCCAATCCGCGCACCGTGGCGGAGCTCAATGACCTGCCGGTCGCCAATCGCAACGGCAGCGTCATCTATGTGCGCGACGTAGCGCACGTGCGCGACGGCTACCCGCCGCAGACCAATATCGTGCGCCGCGATGGCCACCGCGGCGTGCTGATGAGCGTGCTGAAGACCGGCGGGGCCTCGACGCTCGATATCATCAAGAACATCAAGGAGCGCCTGCCCTCGCTGCGTGAGCAGTTGCCGCAGGGGTTCAACGTGGACCTGGTCGGTGACCAGTCGCTGTTCGTGCGCGCCGCCATCGAAGGGGTGGTGCGCGAGGCGGTGATCGCCGCCGCGCTCACCGCGCTCATGATCCTGCTCTTCCTCGGCAGCTGGAAGAGCACCCTGATCATCGCGGTGTCGATTCCGCTCTCGATCCTCGCCTCGATCATCTGCCTGTCCGCACTCGGTGAGACCATCAACATCATGACCCTCGGAGG
>JAFAVO010000092.1 GCA_019242385.1 Gammaproteobacteria bacterium
CGGCACCGAGATCCGCATCGCGCGGCCCGGCGATTCGGTGTGGACACTCAGTCAGCACCGCGCGCAGCTGCCCCTGTGGCTGCTGCAGCAGTACAACCCGGACCTCGATCTGACCTCGCTGCGCGCCGGTACGCAGATCGTCATGCCCCGCGTTGAGGAGATCGGCAGTGGCGGTTGAGGTATGTTGGCCGCGCCCGTTTCGGGGCTTCCACATCGTCTCGCGCGCCTGTAGGACGCTACGTACAGGCTGTGTGACGGGGTGCACATGCCGGTACTCCGGCGCTGCGCCTATAATCCCGCCCAAGGCGCAGGTGTGAACCGTAAAGTGATTGATTTCAGGACCTTCGGCGTGCTCTCGCTGCTGCTCGGCGTGGCTGGCGCGGCTCATGCGGACGGCCTGCCGCAGCCGCAGCCGGTGATGCTGCCGCAGCAGCAGCCGGCGCTCGATACACTGCCGCTCGTCGATCGGGTGGTGGTGCACAAGGCAGAGCGGCGCCTGCTGCTGATGCACGGTGGCAACATCGTGCGCTCCTACCACGTTGCGCTCGGGCTCAATCCCGTCGGTCAGAAGGAGCGCTCGGGCGATTTCCGCACTCCGGAAGGGACTTACCGTCTCGACCGCCGCAACGCCCGCAGCGACTACTTCCTCTCGATCAAGGTGTCCTACCCGAACGAGGTCGACCTGAAGCGCGCCCGCGCCCGCCACTGGGATACCGGTGGCTCGATCATGATTCATGGGCTGCCGAACTACCTCAAGCACGAGCCGGAGTTCTACCTCGCCCACGACTGGACCGACGGCTGCATCGCGGTTTCGAACGCCGACATGACCGAGATCTGGATGCTCACGCCGGACGACGTGCCGATCGATATCCTGCCCTGATTCTCTCGTGAGCAGCGATTTCTCAGAATTCGTCGACGCGCGCGTCGGACCGCGCGGCAGTCTCGAGAATCTCTCGCAGAGCGAGATCGACAAGCTCCTCGACAGCGGCCGCGGCGGTATTTACCCGCTGTTCCGCCGCTGCGCGCTCGCGGTGCTCAACTCGGGGGCACCCACCGACAATTCCAAGGAAGTGTTCGACCGCTACCGCGATTTCGAGATCAGCATCGTGCGCCACCCCTGGGGGGTGAAGCTGCAGATGCAGAACGCTCCCGCGGCGGCTTTCGTCGACGGCCAGATGATCCGCGGGATCAAGGAGCACCTGTTCGCCGTGCTGCGCGATGTGGTGTTCATCTCCAACGAGATCATCGAGAGCGGCCGCTTCGACCTGACCGATTCAGCCTCGATCACCAACGCGGTGTTTCACGTGCTGCGCAATGCGCGCCTGCTCGATTACAAGGCGCGGCCGAATCTGGTGGTCTGCTGGGGCGGACACTCGATCTCCGACCGCGAGTACGACTACACCAAGAAGGTCGGCTACCAGCTCGGCCTGCGTGGCCTGGACATCTGCACCGGCTGCGGGCCGGGGGCCATGAAGGGCCCGATGAAGGGCGCTACCATCGGCCACGCCAAGCAGCGTATCGAGCACAGCCGCTACATCGGCATCACCGAGCCCGGCATCATCGCGGCCGAGCCGCCGAACCCGATCGTGACGCAGCTGGCGATCATGCCCGACATCGAGAAGCGGCTGGAGGCCTTCGTGCGCCTGGCGCACGGGATCGTCGTGTTCCCGGGCGGAGCAGGCACTGCGGAGGAGATCCTGTATCTGGCCGGAATCCTCCTCGATCCGGCCAACCGCGAGCAGCCCTTTCCTCTGGTGCTCACCGGACCGCCCGACAGCGAGGAGTATTTCGAGCAGATCGGCCACTTCATCAGCGGAACTCTCGGCGTCGAGGCCACACGGCGCTTCAGCATCATCATCGACGATCCGCCCGAGGTGGCGCGGCGCATGGTGCGCGGCATGCAGGAGGTGCGCGAGTTCCGCCGCCGGCACAGCGACTCCTACAACTTCAACTGGCTGCTGTCGATCCAGCCGGTGTTCCAGCGGCCCTTCGAGGTGACGCACGCAGCCATGCGCGCGCTCGATCTGAGCCGGGCGCAGCCGCCGCACGAGCTGGCCGCCAATCTGCGGCGCGCGTTCTCCGGCATCGTCACCGGCAACGTGAAAGAGGTGGGCATCCAGGCGATCGAGCGCGAGGGACCATACGAGCTCGCCGGCGAGGCGGCGGTCATGCGGCTGCTCGATGATCTGCTCGGCGCGTTCGTGAAGCAGCGGCGCATGCGCTTGCCGGGCAGCGCTTACCGTCCCGTGTATCGCCTCGTCGCCTGAGTCGAGCGCGACCGTTACATAACGCTCTGCGCGCCGCACAGTTTGCTCGAGCCCTGCGAGAGATGTGTCCCAGGCGTATGCGACCGGCGACATGCCTGTGAACCAGTTCCTGCGGCGTGCGTGCGAACGCCGTACGCTGCTACGCACGATCTTCAGGAGCTTCTCATGAGCTCGAGCGACAGGGGGCGAGACAACGCGCCCGGCACCCAACGCGAACCGGCACCCGCCGGCAGCCCGACGGGCGGTGCGGATGCTTACGCCAACTGGCTGGATCGTATGCAGCGCGCCCGGGCCCGGCAGGCCGCCATCACCCGCAACCTCTACACCTGGACGAATTACAAGAACTGGGCGGATCAGGTGCGCGATTCCTGGTCGAGCACCGAGAGCAGCGCCGGAAACGGCGCCGCCAAACCCAAGAAATAAATAGGGTCGATGCGCGGCCGACGCCGAGCCGCGCAGCAATTCCTCAGCCGATAGCCACCGCCGCAGGCGGCGGCAGCTCCGCATCCGGCATTTCCCCGCACACGCGCGGCTGCAGGCCATTGCCATCCGCGGCAGCGGTGCCCTCCGGGGCGGGCTCGGCCGAGCCCGGCTGTGCGCCTCCGGGCGGGGCCTGCTGACTGCGCGGGCCCGCGAGCCACGCGACCAGCGGCAGCCACTGCTCGATGTCATCGTGCGCCACGTAGCTTTTCATCTCGTGCACGCCCACGCCGAGCTCGGCGGCACGCACGTAGTTCTGCGAGTCGCGGATGGTGGCGACGATCGGGATGCCGAGGGTATGCAGGAAGCGGATGAGCGACTGGTAGGTGAGGGTATTGCGGCGCACGCGATTGGCGATGACACCGATACGATCGTCCTCGCGGCGGATCTTGCCGACCAGCAGCAGGTCGCGGATGCAGCGCGAGCAGGTATGGATATCGATGTCCGAGGGCAGCACCGGCACGAGGACCTTGTCCGCATCGCGAGTCATCTCCGGCAGCTGGCGCGCCTCGAGTGCGGCCGGAGTGTCGATGATGATGTGGGTGGTCATCTGCGGCACCCGCAGCTGGAAAGCGCGGGTCGTGCGCGTGTCCTTCTCGAAGGCTGCGATGACCTGGATGAGCGGCTGCGTCGGCTTGCGCTTCTTCACCCAGCGGAGTGAGGAGCCCTGCGGGTCGAAGTCCATGAGCACGGGTGCGTGCCCCTGTGCGGCGAGATAGCTCGCCAGATTGGTCGCGATGGTCGTCTTGCCCGACCCGCCCTTGGGGTTCAGGACGACGATGCGCTGCATGATGTCCTTATGTTCTATCCGTTCGCGTGACGCGCGTCGCAGCCAAGCCTACGCACCGCCCGATGCGGCTGCAAGCCGCCGCAGGAGAAGTGCGAGTGTGAGCACGCGCACGCCTGCACCGGGTCTGCTCCCGTAGAGTGGCTCGGCGATGGAAGAATTCTTTCTGCACCTCTGGGACGAGCTCGATGACCTGGTGGGCGTATGCCGTCACCTGGCCGCGGTGACGGCCGATGAGGTGGTCGCCGCCTCCGCACCGCTGATCGCGGCCACCTCCGGCGCGCTGCTCGCCGGAGCGGCCACGCTGCTCGTCTCGCACCGCCAGCTCTCTGACCTCCTCGCCTGAGGCCGGCGGGCTCGGACCCGCCCTGAAACTCCCCAAGCCCCGCTGCAGCTGCAAGCCGGCAGCGCATGCTTGCAGCCGGGGCGCGCTTGAAAATTGGCGGGCATCGCCCAAGATCGGCGGGGCTTCAACAGCTCGGCGGGCGTACCACTATGGAACCAGCGAAGGAGCCTCGGGGCGCAGAACCGGGGGCAGCAGAGGCGGCGGGCGGGCAGCGGCAGACGCACGGCTTTCAGGCCGAGGTGCGCGAGCTCCTGAAGCTCATGATCCACTCGCTCTACAGCCACCGGGAAATCTTCCTGCGCGAGCTGATCTCCAACGCGTCCGACGCCTGCGACCGGCTGCGTTTTGCGGCCATCGGCAACAGCGCCTTGCTCGGCGAAGATGCCGAGCTCGGCATACGCATCGACGCCGACCCCACCGCCGGCACGGTGACCATTACCGACAATGGCATCGGCATGACGCGCGAGGAGGCGATTACGAACCTCGGCACCATCGCCCGCTCGGGCACCGCGGAGTTCTTCCGCGGCCTCTCGGGGGACGAGCAGAAAGCCTCGCAGCTCATCGGCCAGTTCGGTGTGGGGTTCTATTCCGCCTTCATCGTCGCCGAGCGCGTCGAGGTGCGCTCGCGTAAGGCGGGCGAGCCGCCCACGGCCGGGGTGCGCTGGGAGTCGGCGGCCGATGGCGATTTCACGGTGGAGAGTGTCACGCTGCCGGCGCGCGGCACCGCGGTGACGCTGCACCTCAAAGCCGATGCCCGCGAGTTCGCCGACCCGTTCCGGCTGCGCGGGCTGATACGCCGCTACTCCGACCATATCGGCTTCCCGGTACGCATGCGCAAGGAAGGCGAGGCGTCGCTCGAGTACGAGGTGGTCAACCAGGCGAAGGCGCTCTGGACGCTGCCGCGCACCGAGATCACGGATGAGGAGTACCGCCAGTTCTACCAGTACGTGGCCCACGACTTCACCGATCCGCTCGCCTGGAGCCACAACAAGGTGGAGGGCAAGCGCGAGTACATCAGCCTGCTGTATGTGCCCGGCCGCGCCCCGTTCGATCTGTGGCAACGCGAAGGCGCGCGCGGCCTGAAACTGTACGTGCGCCGTGTCTTCATCATGGACGACGCCGAGCAGTTCCTGCCGCTGTATCTGCGCTTCATCAAGGGCGTGGTGGACTCGAGCGACCTGCCCCTGAATGTCTCGCGCGAGCTGCTGCAGCAGGATGCGGAAGTCGAGGCGATCCGCAGCGGTCTCACCAAGCGCGTGCTCGACCTGCTCGCCCGGCTCGCCCGCGAGGAGCCCGACAAGTACGCCGTCTTCTGGAAGGAGTTCGGCGCGGCACTCAAGGAGGGCATCGCGCAGGATCACGCCAACCAGCCGGCGCTCCTGCCGCTGCTGCGCTTCGCGAGCACCTTCAATAACGAGGACACTCCGACGGTGAGCCTCGCCGACTACCTGACGCGCATGAAGCCCGGCCAGGAGCGCATCTACTACGTGATCGCGGAAAGCGTCGCCGCCGCGCGCGGCAGTCCGGCAATCGAGCGCCTGCGCGAACGCGGCATCGAAGTGCTGCTGCTCGCCGACCGCATCGATGAGTGGGTGATGGGACACGTGGAGAGCTACGAAGGCAAGCGCTTCAAGGACGCCACGCGCGGGGAGCTCGAGCTCGGTGGACTCGAGAGCGATGCCGACCGCAAGCAGCACGATGCCGAGCTCAAGGAGAGCAAAGGGCTGCTCAAGCGCATGAAGGATGCGCTGGGGGAGCGGGTGAGCGAGGTGCGTGTCAGCGAGCGCCTGAAAGAGTCCCCGGCGGTGCTGGTGCTCGGCGAGCATGACCTGTCGGAGCAGATGCGACGCATTCTTGCCGCCGCCGGGCAGAAAGCACCGGAGTCGAAGCCGGTGCTCGAGGTGAACGTAGCGCACCCGCTGGTGAAGTACCTGGAGGAGCGCCCCGAGACCGGCGAGTTCGCCGAGCTCGCGCAGCTGCTCTACGATCAGGCAGCCTTGGCCGAGGGCACGCCGCTCGCGAACCCTCCCGAGTATGTGCAGCGGCTCAATCGGCTCTTGGTGCGCCTCGCAGCGCCGCAAGCTGCCACGTGACTCCTCGGTCGTGCTGAAGCCTGCGCAAGGCGAGCGGCGCACGCTGCCGGGGCCTGCCGGGTCTCTCGAAGCGCTCATCGAGGCGCCTGCGGCAGAGCTCTCCGGCGCCCCCGCGGCCTTCGGCGTCATCTGCCATCCCCATCCGCTTTACGGCGGCACGCTCGACAACAAGGTCGTCTGGACGCTGGCGCGCGCCTTTCAGCAGCTCGGCGCACCCACCATACGTTTCAACTTTCGCGGCATCGGCGCGAGCACCGGCACGCATGACGAAGGACGCGGAGAGGTCGCGGATGCGCTCGCCGTCATCGCCCACGGCCGTCAGCGCTGGCCGCAGGCCGCGCTGTGGCTCGGCGGCTTCTCATTCGGCGGCGTAGTTGCGTTGCGCGCAGCCGCGACCGCCGGCCCCGCGTGCCTGGTCACCATCGCGCCGGGCATCACCAAGAGCGATGTCAGCGCCGTGCCGCGGCCCGCCTGCCCGTGGCTCATCGTCCAGGGCGAAGCGGACGATGTCGTTCCCGCGCAGCTGGTGACGGCGTGGGCCCACAGGCTCTCGCCCGCGCCGGAGCTGCTGATCCTGCCCGGCGCCGGCCACTATTTTCACGGTCGCATCAATGAGCTGCGCGACACGCTCGTTGAGTTCATGCGGCGCACCTTTCCGGCACCCTGACAGCAAAAAGCCCGGCAGGGATGTATCCCCGCCGGGCCTTTGTCCGCGTTTGCGGAAAAGCCGATGTTACGAGTTGACCATGCCCTTCAGGCTCTTCAGCGGCATGACACGAACCTTCTTGCTGGCAGGCTTCGCCTTGAACATCATCTTCTCGCCGGTGAAGGGATTGACCCCTTCGCGGGCCTTGGTAGCCGCCTTCTTGACGACCTTCATCTTCAGCAGG
>JAFAVO010000149.1 GCA_019242385.1 Gammaproteobacteria bacterium
GCGATCAGCGCGGCATAGTCGATCCACAGAGGTCCGGTCGCGTTCAGCCAGTAGACGATCACCGCGGCCAAGGTCAGCGCCATGAACAGGATGGTCGCGGGGGCGCGCCGCCCGCCGAACCACTTGTCCGAGATCCAGCCGCAGGCAATCGTGCCCGGAATGGCCGACCACTCGTACAGCGACCAGCCGAGGCTCGATTGCTTGAAGGAGAACCCCTTGGCGGTCTCGAGGTAGGCTGGGATCCAGTTCTCCACCCCGTAGCGCACGAAGTAGCAGAACGCGTTCGCCAGCGCGATCGCCCACAGGTAGCGGTTGCGCAGCACGGCGGAGAAGAAAATCTCGCTGAAGGGGAGTGTGCGCTCGTTCGCTTCGCTGTAGTCCGGTGGAAAGTCGTTGCGATATTCCTCGACCGGCGGCAGTCCCCTGGACTGCGGCGTGTCGGCGAGCAGGAAATGCACCGCGATCGCGACCACCGCGGCGATCAGCGCATTGAAATAGAACTTGGCCCGCCAGTCGTCGAACAACGTGACGCCGACGAGCGCGAAGGTCGCCACCAGCGCACCGCCCACATTGTGGGCGGTGTTCCACACCGACACCGTGAGCCCACGCTCGCGCGTGCTGAACCAGTGCACGATGGTCTTGCCGCACGGTGGCCAGCCCATACCCTGCACCCAACCGTTGAGCACCTGGACCACCGCGATCGCGGCGAGCGACGCGGAAAGCGCGGGAAGCAGACCGAACAGACCCATGATGGTGCTCGACAGCAGCAGACCCAACGGCAGGAAGTAGCGCGGGTTACTGCGGTCTGAGACCGACCCCATCAGGAATTTCGACACTCCGTAGGCGATCGACAGACCGGTGAGCGCGCTGCCGAGTGCGGCCTTGCTGTAGCCGGGGTGCTCTCTGAGGATGTCGGGGATGGCGAGCGCGAGGTTGTTGCGCACCAGGTAATAGGCCGCATAGCCGGCAAAGATCCCCACGAACACCTGGGTCCGCAGACGGCGGTAGGTGCGATCGACCTGCGCGGCCGGCAACGGCGCGGCAAACGGCGCGGGTCGCAGCCAGCCGATCATGCCGTCTGCCGCTGCATCAGCTCCCAGTCGGGGGCCACGTAATAGGGCGCCGAGGCGCGTGGCAGCAACGCCCTGCCGCGGATGTGATCGGCCGCCTTCTCCGCCAGCATGATAGTGGGAGCGTTGAGATTCCCGGTCGTTATGGACGGCATGATGGAGGAGTCCACCACCCGCAGCGCCTCCACGCCGATCACGCGCGTCTCACTGTCGACCACCGCCATCGGGTCGGCGCGCGAGCCCATCTTGCAGGTGCAGCTCGGATGAAAGGCGCTCTCGACCTTGGCGCGAAGGAAGGCATCGATCTGCTCATCGCTTTTGACGTGCTCGCCAGGCTGGATCTCACGCGCGCGATAGCGATCGAATGCGCGCTGCGCGAAAATCTCGCGCGTCAGGCGCACGCAGGCGCGCATCTCCGCCCAGTCCTCCGGGCGTGACATGTAGTTGAAGCGGATGATCGGCGGATCGCTCGCGGTTGCGGATCTGAGGCGCACCGATCCGGTGCTGCGCGAGCGCATCGGCCCGACGTGCGCCTGGAATCCATGCTCGTGCGCGAGCGTGGATCCATCGTAGCTCACCGCAAGCGGCAGGAAGTGAAACTGAATATCGGGGTAGCGCACCCCGGGGCGGCTGCGGATGAAGCCGCCGGTCTCGAAGTGGTTGCTCGCACCGAGCCCACCGTGCGTGAGCAGCCAGCGCGCGCCGATCAGACCGCGGCGCCACGCCGACATGTACTTATAGAGCGTGACCGGCTCGCGGCTCGCTACCTGGAAGTAGAACTCCAGATGGTCCTGAAGGTTCTCGCCCACCCCGGGGAGATCGTGAACCAGGCCGATCCCCAGAGCACCCAGCTCGGCACGCGGCCCGATGCCCGAGAGCTTGAGCAACTGCGGCGAGTTGATGGGTCCTGCAGAAACGATCACCTCGCGCCGCACGCGCACTTGCTGCGCCTCGCCGTCGCGCTGATAGCGCACCCCAACCGCGCGCCGACCCTCGAACAGTACCGCGGTCGCGAGCGCGTGGGTGCGCACGGTCAGATTCGGCCGCCGCATCGCAGGGCGCAGATAAGCGTTGGCGGCACTGCAACGCCGGCCGCCCGCCACCGTCATGTCCATGCGCGCGAAACCTTCCTGCTGGTAGCCGTTCATGTCCGCGCTGAAGGGATAACCTGCTTCGCGGCCTGCAGCCAGCCATACTTCGTGCAGCGGGTTCGTCAACAGCCCCCGGCGCGTCGCCAGCTTGCCCTCGCCGCCGCGATACTCATCGGCGCCGCCGGCGTAGGTTTCTGCGCGGCGGAAGTACGGCAGTACGTCCTGGTAACCCCAGCCGGCCGCACCTTCGGATTCCCAACGCTCGAAATCGAGAGGGTTGCCGCGCACGTACACCAGGCCGTTGATGGAGGACGATCCGCCCAGCACCTTGCCGCGCGGGGTGTGCAGGCGGCGATTGTTGAGGTTGGCCTCGGGCTCGGTGAAGTAGCGCCAGTCGAAGCGCGGCATGTTGAGCGGGATGTTGAGCGCGGTCGGCACCTGGATCCAGATCGACCGATCCGAGCCGCCGTACTCGAGCAGCAGCACGCTGTCCTGTCCACTCTCGGTGAGGCGGTCGGCGAGCACGCAGCCCGCGGAGCCGGCACCGACGATGATGTAATCGAAGGTCTGTGGGCTCACGATGGCGCGTTCGTCATGGCGCGCTCAATAGGGGGATTCGACATCGGCCATCGCGACATAAACGCTCTTCAGCTGGGTGTAGTGCTCGAGTGCCGCCCGACCGTTCTCGCGTCCGAGTCCGGACATCTTAACGCCGCCGAAGGGCAGCTCGATCGGAGTGATGTTGTAGTGATTGATCCAGCACGTCCCCGCCTCCAGCTGCGCGATCACCCGATGGGCGCGCGTCAGGTCGTTGGTGAACACCCCCGCGGCCAGACCGAACTCCGTGGCGTTGGCACGGGCAACGACCTCCTCCTCGGTGTCGAACTCGAGCACCGACATCACGGGGCCGAAGACTTCCTGGCGCACGATGTCCATGTCGTCATGGCAGGCATCGAACACTGTCGGTGCCACGAAGCAACCGCGGCCTAGTGCTCCATCGCTCACGCGCGCCCCGCCGGTCACGAGGCGCGCGCCCTGCGCACGCCCGCGCTCGATGAGGCCGAGCACTTTCTGCATGTGCTCCGCGGAGATGAGTGCGCCGACCTGGGTAGCCGGATCCAGCGGGTCACCGATGCGCATCGCGGCCGTACGTACCCGCAACCGTTCGATGAACTCCTCGCGTACACTGCGTTGCACGAAAACCCGCGTGCCGTTGGAGCACACCTCCCCGGCTGAGTAGAAGTTGCCCAGCAGTGCGCCCGAGACCGCGTTGTCGAGATGCGCATCGGCGAAGACGATGAGCGGAGACTTTCCGCCGAGCTCGAGGGTCACCTGCTTGAGGGAGGCAGCGGCGTCCGCCATGACCGCCTTGCCGGTGGATACCTCGCCGGTGAGCGAGATCTTGCGGATACCCGGGTGCCGGGTGAGCAGTTGCCCGGTCTGTGCGTAGCCCTGCACGACCTGGAAGATTCCATCAGGGAGGCCCGCTTCACGATAGATCTCGCTCAGCTTCATGGCAGTGAGCGGGGTCAGCTCGGCGGGCTTGAACAGCATGGCGTTGCCGCACGCGAGCGCCGGCGCAGACTTCCAGCATGCAATCTGCAGTGGATAGTTCCAGGCGCCGATTCCTGCAACGACGCCGAGCGGCTCGCGGCGGGTGTAGCCGAAGGCTTTCGGCCCGAGATCGAGGTGCTCGCCCGCAAGCCCGGCGGAGATTCCGGCGTAATACTCGAGGCACTCGGCCCCGGAGATTACATCGACGGCGCGCGTCTCCTGGATGGGCTTGCCCGTGTTGCGTGTCTCGAGCTCGGCGAGCTCATCGTTCCGCTCCCGCAGCAGCCGCGCGGCCATCTGCAGTACCCGGCCGCGCTCCGCGCCGGTCCTGGCGGCCCAGGCCTTCTGCGCCTTCGCGGCTCGGGCGACCGCCGCGTCCACCTCGGTTGCGCCATCGACCGCGATCACCTCGAGCTTCTCGCCCGTCGCCGGATTGATGACCTTGATCGAGCCTTGTCCCGTACCTCTGTCGCGCGCCGCGCGGGCCCGCCCGGGCTCGGATCCATCGGCTTCCGGAGATCGTGTCAGCTCACGCAGCCGCCCTTCGACGAACGCGGTGAGGAGGGCGCGCGCGCTCTCGCTGTCCGCTTCCTGCCACTCGGACAGCGCCGCACGCAGCCAAACACCATCGATCATCGCGGCGATCATGGCGGCCAGACTGCGTGCCGCCTCACTCGGTATCATCCGCCGCAGATCGCTGCGCAGGTTCGACAGCATGCGCCGCTGGTAAGCGGTCTGGACTCTCCTCAGTCCCTCCACGTGCAGTACCTGGCCCCAAAAGGCGAGCCAGGCGGTCCCGGTGCGCTGGTCAAAATTCTCCGGACCCAGGTTGGCATCGATGATGGCCTGCACGCGGGCCCGGGGTGTGCGTGCGAGCGCGAGCCGCTCGCGAGCATAGTTGGCTACCGCCCGCGCGAGGGTGCGAAACGCCGCCTCGAGCAGTCCGTCCTTGTCGCCGAAGTAATGCGCCACGAGCCCCGGCGAGACGTCCGCCCGGCCGGCAATCTCGGCGAGCGTGGTGCCGACGTACCCAACTTCGGCAAGGCTGTCGATCGTGACTTCGACCAACTGCACACGCCGGGCATCCTCGCCCTCATCGCGCGGCGAACCGTTTCGATGCGCGGGAGATCTGGCAGTTGATTGTTTGTTCAACGACATCCTCGGGTCCCGTAGCCGCGCGTCCGCGCGAACGTCTGCTGATTCAGTTCTCTTACCAGGATATACCTGGAAATTCAGTGCGTTGTATATGAATTCGACCGAGCCATCGACGCCATTAAACGCGTATTCAAAGCGCTGATGAAATCATGTATTGGGCGACTTTCTTGGTCAAGGGCCTGTCCGACCGTCACCCCGCCGCGGGCTGCACCCAAGACTAGCTTTTCTTGGTGCTCCCCTCTGCTGTGTACGGTGGCGCTCGCCAATCCCACAAGAGATCCGCAGGCTGCATGGAGTCATCGCTCAGGGGCTCGCCATTGGACCTCCGGCCCATGGCAGTTGCGCGGGATTTGGGGTTAGCATCGCGCGCGCTGATTAAGTCATAACGAGGGAGGATCTAAATGAAGCGTCCAGTTACCGCTGTCGGGCTCGCCACGACCATCCTGATGCTGTGCAGCTCTGTAGCCATGGCTCAATCGGCCCCGGCCGCCAGCGCCGCGCCCGCAGCCAGCTCGGCCCCCTCTGCTACCTCCAAGCAGAACATGGCCGAAGACATCAAGCTCCTGCGCAGGGACGTGCGCGCCGAGAAGCAGAAGATCATGGGCGCCGCCATGGGACTCGATGCGGAGCAGGCAAAGAAGTTCTGGCCGATCTACAAGGATTACGACAAGCAGCTCGCCAAGCTCAATGACGTGCGGCTGGGAAACATCATCGAATACGCCAAAACCTACGACACCATGACCGAGAACAAGGCGGATGAGCTGGTGAACGGCGCGATCGCGTATCGCAAGAAGCGCCTCGACCTGCTGGCCAACACCTACGACAAGGTACGCGAGGCGCTCGGTGCGCCGCTCGCCGCCCGCTTCCTGCAGGTGGAGGACACACTGCTGAGCCTGATCGACCTGCAGATCCAGTCGAACCTGCCGCTCATGTGGGGTCCGGAGAAGACCGAGAAGACCAGCGCCAAGTAGCGAGAACGCCCGAGTCGCGAGAACTTCCAAGGTTCACATCGGCCCCGCCAGCATTCCAATGCCTGGCGGGACCCGCTCGCTCGGCACGTTGATCGGATTCGGCTGCGGCTACTCCGTGATGACCCGGTCGGCCCACTCGATCAGCGATACGAAGATCGTCGGGTTGCCGAATTTTGCGCCCCATTGGCTCAGGTCCGCCTCCGTTATCCCCCGAGCTCGCGAGCACGCCCCGCAGGCGTAGATCTGAATCTTGTTGGCGGTCACTTTGCTGAGCGCTTCGACCAGCGGTGGCCACCCCACCGGCACGACGGCATGCGCGACCGAGGCGCGCATGAGCGATACCGCTTCGCCGAGCAGAAAAATCTGCACCGTGTGGCCGGCCTCGGCGAGGGCATTACCGTGCAGAAAAGCGAAGGCGGCCTTGGTCGGGTCATCCGAACCCCAGGCGCTCTTGAACATGATTTTCAGCGGTTTCTTCGGCTCCTGGGCGGCCGCGCCCGCCGCCGCGCCGGCAGCCAACGGCAGAAAAGCCAGGCGCGAAAGCAAGCCACGTCGTTCCATGGTCGTCTCCCGGCTGCAAGGGTGGCCGATACTCGATTCGCCCGACCTGGGCTGTCAAGGCGCACCGCGACCAGGGTGCGACTGCCGATGTCGCTTTTGTTCTAACGGCCGGACGCGGGTGTACGCGTCAGCCGGCGACCGATTCTGCAGGATCGAATGATGCGACGTTTCTCCGTCCTGGCGCTGCTGCGCGAAGGACTCGCAGGCCAGCGCGGCTGGCAGCCGCAGTGGCGTCACCCCGAGCCCAAACCTGCCTACGATGCGCTGATCATCGGTGGCGGTGGCCATGGACTCGGCACCGCGTATTACCTGGCGAGGGAACACGGCCTCACGAACATCGCGGTGCTGGAGAAGGGCTGGATCGGCAGCGGCAACACCGGACGCAACACCACCATCATCCGCTCCAACTATCTCTTCCCGGAAAGCGCTGCGCTCTACGACCACGCGGTGAAGCTGTGGGAAAGCCTCTCCCAGGAGCTCAACTACAACGTCATGTTCTCGCAGCGCGGTGTGATGATGCTGGCACACACCGTCCACGACATGCAGGTGGCCAAACGCCACGTGCACGCCAATCGGGCCGCCGGTGTCGATAACGAATGGCTGACGCCGCAGCAGGCTCAGGCCTTCTGTCCGCTCCTGAACATAGGCGACATCCGCTACCCGGTGCTCGGAGCGGCGCTGCAACGCCGCGGCGGCACCGCGCGTCACGACGCCGTCGCCTGGGGTTATGCGCGCGCCGCCGACGCGCTCGGCGTCGATATCATCGAGAACTGCGAGGTCAGGGGCATTCAGCGCGATGCGAACGGGGCGGTAACCGGCGTCGAGACCACTCGCGGCACGATTCGTGCGCCCCGCATCGGGGTGGCAGCGGCCGGAAACACCAGCGTGGTCCTGCGCATGGCGGATGTGGAGCTGCCGCTCGAGAGCTACCCGCTGCAGGCTTTGGTCTCCGAACCAGTGAAGCCGGTGTTCCCCTGCGTCGTCATGTCCAACACCATCCATGCCTACATCAGCCAGTCCGACAAGGGTGAGCTGGTGATCGGCGCCGGTACCGACGCCTATACCTCGTACACGCAGCGCGGCGGCCCGCACATCACCAGCCACGCCCTCGAGGCGATCTGCGAGCTCTTCCCCATGTTCCGTCGCATGCGCATGTTGCGCTGCTGGGGCGGCATCGTAGATGTCACCCCGGATCGCTCCCCCATCATCGGCAAGACCGGCGTGCCGGGCCTGTACGTCAACTGCGGCTGGGGAACCGGAGGGTTCAAGGCGACACCGGGCTCGGCGCACGTGTTTGCCTGGACCATCGCGCGGGATGAGCCGCATGCGCTCAATGCACCCTTCACGCTCGAGCGCTTCCGTGACGGCGACCTGATCGACGAAGCCGCCGCCGCGGCCGTCGCTCACTAAAGGAGCGCGCGGTGCTGCTGATCGAGTGCCCCTACTGCGGTGAGCGCCCGGAGCCGGAGTTCGTGTACGGCGGACAGGCGCACATCGCGCGCGCCGCAGATCCGGCGCAGCTGAGCGCGCAGCAGTGGACCCGGTTTCTGTACCTCCGTGACAACAAACGCGGCCTTCATGCCGAGCGTTGGCGCCACACCCACGGCTGCGGCCGCTTCTTCAACGCGCTGCGCGACACGACCACCGATCAGTTCCTCGCGACCTACAAGGTGGGCGAGCAGCCCCCGCCCGGAAAGGATCCGCGGTGAACGAGACTGCGCGCACTCCGAGCGGCGGGCGCATCGAGCGCTCGCGTCCGCTGTCCTTCACCTTCGATGGCGTGGCTTACGTGGGCTGCGCCGGCGATACGCTCGCCTCGGCACTCCTCGCCAACGGCGTGCATCTCCTGGGCCGCTCCTT
>JAFAVO010000184.1 GCA_019242385.1 Gammaproteobacteria bacterium
CGGTGTCGGCAGCCGCATCCACTACTCCTTCTTATCGCCCTTGATGTCGATGCGGCACAGCTGCGCAACCTGCGCGGCTGAAGGCGGGGCTGAAGGCGCGGCCTTGCCCGCAGCCGGCCCGGCCGGGCCGCCCTCTGCGGAGGCGCTCTCCTGCGCGAGCACCGCGGCCGCCAGGACCCACATCATCAGGACGCCGACCAACACTCTCAGCGACATCTGCCCTCCGGTCGTTGCATGTAGGAGCCTGCGCAGCGCGCGAGGCCGCGCGCTTATACCATGACGTCCGCAGCCGCCGCTGTAAGATCGGCGCCCATGGCGGCCACCGATCCTCCGCGCTCGATCCGTTCCTTCGTGACGCGCTCGGGCCGCATCACCGAGGCGCAGCAGCGGGCACTGGCGCAGTTGTGGCCCAAATACGGCATCGAGTATTGCGCCGGACCGCTCGATGCCTACAGCGTCTATGGGCGTGACGTCGCCCGCACGCTCGAGATCGGGTTCGGAAACGGTGAAAACCTCGCGACGCTCGCCCGCGTCCACCCGGAGCGCGATTTTCTCGGCGTCGAGGTGCACCGGCCTGGGGTCGGCCGGCTGCTGCGCGAGCTCGAATCCCAGCAGCTCACCAACGTGCGGCTCATATGCCACGATGCGCTCGAGGTGGTCGCGCAGCAGATCGCCCCGGGGTGGCTGCAGGAGATTCTCATATACTTCCCCGACCCCTGGCCGAAGAAGCGGCATCACAAGCGCCGCCTCGTCCAGGAGGCGTTCGCGCAGCTGCTGGCGACGCGCCTCGCACCAGGTGGAGCCCTGCGCATCGCCACCGACTGGCAGCCGTATGCGCTCGAGATGCTGGGCACGCTCGCCGCCGTGCCGCTGCTCGAGAACCTCGCGACCGATGGCAGCTTCGTGGCTCGGCCCGCCGAGCGGCCCGTGACGCGCTTCGAGCGGCGCGGTGCGCGGCTCGGCCACCAGGTCTGGGATCTCGCCTTTCGGCGCGCGTGAGGTCAGCTCGTGGCGAAGGCCTGCCGCAACCCATCGAGCACGAACTGCACCGCCAGGGCTCCGAGAATCACCCCGAGCAGTCGGCTCGCGACGTTGGCGCCCGTAACGCCGATCACGCGCATCAGCGGGTCGGCGAGCAGCATCATGACCAGCGCAATCGCGAGCACCATCACCACCGCGAGCAGGTAGGCGCCGAACAGCGTCGGCTGGTCGCTGAGGTGGACCGGCCCGAACCACAGCAGAATGGTGGCGAGCGCGCCCGGGCCGGCAATGAAGGGAAACGCCAGGGGAAACACCGAGATGTCCGCGCGCCGGCGGCTCTCGGCGGCCTCGCTCGAGGAGGTACGGCTGCCCGATTCGCGCGCGAAGACCATCTCCAGCGCGAGCAGGAACAGCAGCAGCCCGCCGAAAATGCGGAACGCCTCCAGGCTGATACCCATCAGCTTGAGAAATGAGGCGCCGCCAAGTGCAAAGAGCACCAGGATCGCCGCGGCGACGCTCACGGCCCGCAGCGCCATGCGGCGCTTGTACTGGCTGGTCGCACCGGTGGTGAGACCGGTGAACAGCGGGATCAGCGAGACCGGCTCCACCACCACGAAGAAGACTACGAAGAACTTCAGCGGCTGCCCGAGCATTTGGTGCTTTGCGCCAAAGCGCGCCGACCGGCGCTCGTGGCTGTCACAATTAATGTCTTGAAAGCCTCACAGGCGAGGCGCAACATCATTGCAGAGCGGACGCAGAATCGTAAGGGCGCTGAGAAGATCTTCGCGGGAGGTGGCGGCGATGGCGACTCCTCAACCCGGTATCGGCGACTGGTATCGCCTCAACGGCGGCGCATTGTTCGAGGTGGTAGCGTTCGACGACGACGACGGCACGATCGAGATTCAGTATTTCGACGGCACGGTCGAGGAGATGGACATCGAGGACTGGGAAGCGCAGTGGGAAGAAGGCGCGCTCGAGTCTGCAGAAGCCCCCGAGGACTGGTCCGGATCGGTCGACGTCGAAGGCAGCGATGATGAGGGCCGCGGCGGCGATTCGCTCGGCGATGACCGCGATGTACGCGCGAGCTCCCTCGACGGTATCGACCTGTTCGAATGAGCGTCGCGCGCCGCTAGGACGCGGCGGCGGCCAGGGCCTCCAGCTCGACACCATCCGCCAGCATCACCAGACCGCAGCGGACCTGCAAGGCCACGGGCGTGAGCGAACGTCCGGCGCACGGGCCCGCCACGCAGTAGCCGGTCGTCCTCTCGAACAGCGCGCCGTGCGAGGAGCACAGGATCAGCGTGCCATCGGCGGTGAGAAAGCGCTCGGGCAGCAGGTCGAGCCGGTGACCGGCATGCGGGCAGCGGTTGAGATAGCCGTGCACGGCATCGCCTGCCCGCACGACGAACATCCGTAACGGCCACTCGCCGCACCCGAGGGTAAACCCACGCGCTCCGCGCTCGAGCTCCGACAGCCGACACACGACGCGCTCCACATCGATGACTCCGGCGTCCGGGGCTTCGGTCATGCGCGCGCGCTCTAGGCGAGGGGCCGCGGCCGGTCGAGCGCCTCGATCTCGCGGCGTCTCAGCCACACCATCGCCAGTCCGGGCAGTGCAAGGGCGAAGCTCCACAGGTAATAGCCGTACCAACCCTGGTGATCCGCCACCCAGCCTGCGGGATATCCGAGACTGTAGCGCGGCAACAGCGCCAGTGCCGAGAGCAGCGCGTACTGAAAGGCGCTGTAGCGGGCATCGCACAGCGCCATGATGAGGGCCACGAGCGCGATGGAGCCCATCGCGGCCGCCACGTGCTCGATGACGACCGCGAGGCCCATGATCGGATAGCTCTTGCCGGCGAGGGCCAGCAGGCAATACAGCAGGTTGCTCAGCGCCTGCAGCACACCGAAGGCGAGCATCGAGCGCAGCAGCCCGAGCCGCACCATCAGAATACCGCCCAACACCGAGCCGATGAGCGAGCTCGCCGTGAACAGGGCCTTGATGATGACGCCGATCTCCGTCTTGGAGAAGCCGACGTCCATCATGAAGGGCGTGAACAGCTTGTTGGCGAAGGCATCACCGAGCTTGAAGAGCAGCACGACTCCGATCAGGGAGAGCGCGCTCGGCGTGCCGAGCAGCTCCTTGAGGGGCTCGGCCACCGACTCCCTGAGCGAGCGCGGCTGGTAACGGTTTTGCGTGCTCGGCGCCGCCACCGTCACCAGGCAGAAGAGCAGCATCGCGCCGGCGAGCAGCAGGAACGCCGGGCGCCAGCCGAAGTGGTCCGCGACAATGAGCGCGAGAGCGAGGGCGAGGTAGGAGGCCGTGCGGTAACCCAGATTGGCGGCCGCGGCGGCCAGCCCGCGTTCGCTCGGCAGCGATACGTCGGTGCGGTAAGCGTCGATAGCGATGTCCTGAGTCGCGGAAAAGAACACGATCGCCACCGCACAGACCGTGACCGCGCCGAGCGAGCCGGCGGGATTCTGCAGCGCCAGGAGCGCGATGCCGAGCGCCAGCGCGAGCTGCATCAGCAGGATCCAGCCGCGACGCCGGCCGAGGAACGGCGGCTGATAGCGGTCGATGAACGGCGCCCACAGAAACTTCAGCAGGTAGGGGACTGCGACATACGACATCACACCGATGGCGGTATTGGTCGCGCCCACGTCCTTGAGCCACGCCTGCAGGGCGCTCTCGGTGATCTGGTTGGGAAATCCGGAAGCCGCGGCGAGTGCGAGGATCGCCAGCATCTTCGGGCTGGCGAGCACCTCGCGCAGTGCGCTTCTGCCGGCGACACCGGCGCCGACCACGCTCAAAGCCCGTAGTCCATGATGAGCGGGGCATGGTCCGAGAAGCGGGACTCACGGTAGATCCTCGCGGCCTGCGCCTTGCCGGCGAGCGAGGCGCTCACCACCTGATAGTCGATGCGCCACCCGACGTTGTTCGCACGCGCCTGGCCACGATTGGACCACCAGGTGTACAGCTCCGGCTCGGGGCGCACCTCGCGAAAAGCATCGACGTAGCCCGCAGGCCCGAACAACCGGTCCATCCAGGCGCGCTCCTCGGGCAGGAAACCGGAATTCTTCTGGTTGGCGCGCCAGTTCTTCAGGTCGATCGGGCGGTGCGCGATGTTCCAGTCACCGCTCAGGATGTAATGCCGGCCGCGCCGGCGCAGCCGTGCGAGGTGCGGCGTGAAGGCTTCCAGGAAGCGAAATTTGGATGCCTGTCGTTCGGGGCCGGCGCTTCCCGAGGGCAGGTAGAGCGACACCACCGACAGCGCCCCGACCTGCACCTCGAGATACCGGCCCTCGCCGTCGAACTCGCGCGCCCCGAAACCGCGCACCACGCGGTCCGGACGCTCGCGCGAGTAGAGCGCAACGCCGGCGTAGCCCTTGCGCTCGGCATCGCAGAAGAAGCGGTGGAAGCCGGCGAGCCGCACGTCGTGACCCGCGAGCTGGTGCTCCTGACTCCTGGTCTCCTGCAGACAGATGAAGTCCGCCCGCTGGCGCCGCAGCCACCGGAACAGGCCCTTTTCGGCGGCGGAGCGGATCCCGCAGACGTTGACGGTGATCACGCGCATGGCGCAATGATATGGCATGCAGCAATACCAGCTCACCTTCATCGACCTGGCACTGCGACGCGACGCACTGCGCTTCGGCCGCTTCACGCTCAAGTCCGGGCGCGCGAGCCCGTATTTCTTCAACGCCGGGTGCTTCAGCGACGGGGAGTCGGCGGCGGTGCTCGGCGGCTGTTATGCCGCTGCGATCGTCGCGTCAGGCCTCGCCTTCGACATGCTCTTCGGTCCGGCCTACAAGGGCATTCCGCTCGCCACCGCCACCGCCATCGCGCTCGCGACCGGGCACGGAGTGACGGTGCCGTACGCCTTCAACCGCAAGGAAGCCAAGGAGCACGGCGAGGGTGGCAACATCATCGGCGCGGCGCTGCGCGGCCGCGTGCTGATCGTCGACGATGTCATTACCGCAGGAACCGCGGTGCGCGAATCGATCGAGCTGATCCGCGACGCCGGTGCGCAGCCGGTTGGTGTCGCGCTCGCGCTCGATCGTGAGGAGCGTGGCCAGGGCGAGCTGAGTGCGGTGCAGGAGGTCGAGCAGGCGCACGGACTGCGATGTGTGAGCATCGTCACACTTGGCGATCTCATCGAGGCGCTCGCCAGCCAGCCGCCGGAGCGCGCGCGCATTTCTGACGATCAGCTCACAGCTCTGCGCGCCTATCGGCAGCGTTACGGGGTTCGCTGAGCTTGCCAGCGCCCGCCCTGCCGTCGGAAGATAAAACATATGCTCGGCGCGTCCTGGCTCAGATCTCTAACCCTGCTCGGAGCGATGGCCCTCACGGGGGCAGCCTGGGCCGCGTCCGCTTCGCAGACGACAACTCACTCGCAGAAGGGCATTGCCTATCGCTGGGTGGATGAGCACGGTGTGGTTCACTATGGCGACAACATCCCGCCGCAGTACGCAAGCCAGGACCGCGCCATTCTGAACTCTCAAGGTCTCGAGGTGGGTCACCTCGACGCACAGAAGACACCTGAGGAAGAAATCGTAGCGAACCGCGCCCGCGAAGCCGTGACGAAGCAGAAGCAGCACGATGCCTTCCTGGTATCCACCTACACCTCGGTGAAGGACATCGAGGCGCTGCGCGATGTGCGGCTCGATCAGCTCAAGGGTCAGCGCGCGGCAGCCGAGCAGTACGTGGAGAGCCTGCGGGTGCGGCTTGCCAGCCTGCAGTCGCGTGCGCTCAGCTATCGCCCATATAGCGCGCGTGCCGACGCCTGGCGCATGCCGGATGACCTGGCGGAGAATCTGGTGCGCACCCTGGATGAGCTGCGTACGCAATCCAACGCGCTCGCGGCGGAAGGCGCGATAGAGACGGCGTTGCGCGCACAATTCCAGTCAGACATCGAGCGCTATCGCGAGCTGCATGCGATCCACTCGCAGTCCGCCGCCGTCTCCACCAGCGTACCGCACGCGGCCGCCGCCGCGCAGTAAAACACACACCTGCCGCAGCTCTGCGCTCGCAGGTCTGCGCTCAATGTTGACCGGAGTGTCCGAAGCCGCCCGCACCGCGGGCGGACGCGTCGAAGTCCGTGACGACCTCCAGTTGCACCTGCACGACCGGCACCACCACCAACTGCGCTATGCGCTCGCCGGGGCGGAGGGTGAATGGCTCCGCGCCGCGATTCCAGCACGACACCATGAGCTGTCCCTGGTAGTCCGAGTCGATGAGGCCGACGAGGTTGCCGAGCACGATGCCATGCCGGTGCCCCAGCCCGGAGCGCGGCAGGATGACCGCGGCGAGCCCTGGATCGCCAAGATGAATGGCGAGCCCGGTCGGAATGAGCTCGGCTTTACCGGCGGCGAGCGTGAGCGCCCCCTCGAGGCAGGCGCGCAGATCGAGTCCCGCGGATCCCTCGGTGGCATAGGCGGGCAACGCGAACTCCGTACCGAGTCGCGCGTCGAGGATCCGCACCTGCAGCCGGCGATGGCCAGTTTGTCGATCGCTCAAGCGAGCGCCGTACCGCGTTTGCGTGCGCCGCCTCGGGCGGCCATCTCCTGGGCGATGAGCCCGACCAGCCCCCGCGCCAGCGTGAGCTTGCCCGCCCGGCCCAGCTCGTGGCGGGCGTTGCGTGTGAGCACGATCAGCTGGTTGTCCTCACAGTCGAAGGCCTTGTCGTGGCCGACTTCGTTGGCCGCGATCATGTCGAGGTTTTTCTTCAGGAGCTTGCCGCGTGCATTCTGCTCGACCGATTCGGTCTCGGCCGCGAAGCCGACCACGAATGGCCGGTCGTTGCGCGCGGCGACGGTGGCGAGCACGTCACCGGTACGCTCCATGGCGAGCTCGAGCGTATCGCTGGTCTTCTTGATCTTCTGCTCCGCCGCGCGCGCCGGACGATAGTCCGCGACTGCAGCGGTCGAGATGAATACTTCCGTTCCGGGCAGCTCACGCAGCACGGCGGTGAGCATGTCCGCGGCGCTCTCGACGTCGATACGCTTGACACCCGCGGGCGTCGGCAGGCTCACCGGGCCCGCGACCAGCACGACGCTCGCGCCCGCCTCGCGCGCGGCCTGCGCCACGGCGAAGCCCATCTTGCCGGAGCTGCGATTGCTGATGAAGCGCACCGGGTCGATGCGCTCGCGCGTCGGGCCGGCGGTGACGAGCACGCGGCGGCCATTGAGGGCACCGCCGGCCGGGAGGAGCAGCGACTGCAGCCGTTCCGCGATGTCGAGCGGCTCGAGCATCCGGCCAGGGCCGGTCTCCCCGCATGCCTGGTCGCCTTCAGCGGGGCCGTAGATGTGCACACCGCGCTCGGCGAGCGTCGCGAGGTTGCCGCGCGTTGCGGTGTTGGACCACATCAAATGATTCATGGCAGGAGCGACCGCGATCGGTGCGGCCGTGGCAAGGCACAGGGTGGTCAGCAGGTCATCGGCCAATCCCACGGCGAGCCGTGCGAGAAAGTCTGCGCTCGCGGGTGCGATGAGCACCGCGTCCGCCCAACGGGCGAGCTCGATGTGGCCCATCGCCGCCTCCGCGGCGGCGTCCCACAGCTCCGTGCGCACGCTGCGCCCCGAGACCGCCTGGAAGGTGGTCGCGGTTACGAACTCGCGCGCCGCCCGGGTCATGACGACCTGTACCTCGGCGCCGCGCTCACGCAGCCGCCGCACGAGATCCGGGCTCTTGTAGGCGGCGATGCCGCCCGTGACGCCAAGGAGGATGTGCTTGCTGTGCATAGGGCTGATCTCGTGGATCACATTATCGCACCCTGTCCGCGCCGAGCGCGTAGACCAGTGACGGCAATAGGGAATAGCCCCATTCCGGTCGCTTTCTCCCCCTCGCCCTCCGCCCGGCGGGCGGCTTAGATTCAGCGGGCGCATCGTTAGAACCTACGGTAATGACCATCCGTGACTGGCCTGCCGCGGAGCGCCCGCGCGAAAAGCTGCTCGAGCGGGGAGCTCACGCGCTCTCCGACGCCGAGCTTTTGGCGCTGCTGCTCGGATCGGGTACGCGTGGCCGCTCCGCGGTCGAGGTGGCCCGCACGCTGATCGCACAGTTCGGCTCGCTGCGCATGCTGCTGAACGCCGAGGCGGCACGCTGCCTGTCGGAGAGCGGAATCGGCCCTGCGCGCTACGCGATCCTCAAGGCGGCGCTGGAGCTCGCCCGGCGCCACTTTCGCGAAGCCCTGCGCGTAGGTCCGGCACTCGCCGCCCCCGAGGCAACGCGGACATTTCTCCTGGCCCAGCTGCGCGATCGGCCGTACGAGGTTTTCTGCTGCCTGTACCTGGACAACCGGCACCGGCTGCTCGCCTTCGAAGAGCTGTTTCGAGGGACCATCGACCGCGCCGGGGTGCACCCACGGGAGGTCGTACGGCAGACCCTGCTGCACAATGCGGCCGCCCTGATCTTCGCCCACAACCATCCTTCCGGTGTGCTGGAGCCGAGCCAGGCGGACGAGCTGATCACGCGAAGACTGAAGGAGGCTCTGGCGCTCGTGGATGTGCGCGTCCTCGATCACTTCATCATCGGGGACGGGTGCTGCTACTCCTTCTCCGAGCACGGGCTGATCTGAGGCGCGCCCGGCCCGGAGGCGGGGCCCGCTCGGAGGCGCACGCGGCGGCGGGCGCCCCGGGCACGGAGGTTGTGAAGCCGCGGCGGTGCTGGTATAAAGCCCGGCCCGGGGTCGGGGTGGCTACCCCACACCCGATCGTAAGTGACTGAATCCCAAGGTGTTGTATGTCGCGCGTCTGCGAAGTCACCGGCAAGAAGCCGGCCGTCGGTAATCGCGTCTCCCACGCCAACAACAAGAAGCGCCGGCGCTTCCTGCCGAACCTGCACACGCAGCGTTTCTGGCTCGAGACCGAGAAGCGCTGGGTGACGCTGCGCCTGACGACCAGCGGGATGCGCACCGTCGAGAAGAAGGGCATCGACAAGGTTGTCGCGGAGCTGCGCGCCCAGGGCCACAAGCTCTGACGCCGCCTTCGAAGGAGTGATCATGCGCGAGAAGATCAAGCTGCTGTCGTCGGCCGGGACCGGCCACTTCTACGTGACGACCAAGAACAAGCGCCTGCATCCGGACAAGCTGGAAGTGCGCAAGTTCGACCCGGTCGCGCGCAAGCACGTCGCCTACAAAGAATCCAAGATCAAGTAGCCCCGCTGCCCGAGCTGCCCGAAGTCGAGACGACGCGGCGCGGCCTCGCGCCGCACGTGCGCCGCCGGCGCGTTGCGCGCCTTTCGGTGTACGAGCGCCGGCTGCGCTGGCCTGTGCCATGCGACCTGCCGCGCAAGGTCGCGGGTCAGCGCATCGTGCGGCTGGGCCGCCGCGCCAAATACCTGCTGCTCGGGCTCGAGTCCGGAACACTGCTTCTGCACCTGGGTATGTCCGGCAATCTGCGCGCCGTACCCGCGGCCACTCCGCGCCTCGCCCACGATCATTTCGATCTGGTGCTCGACTCGGGTATCGCGCTGCGCTTCAACGACCCGCGCCGCTTCGGCAGCCTTCTCTATACGAGCGGCGAGCCACAGCGACACCCACTGCTCGCCCACCTGGCGCCGGAGCCCTTCTCGAAGGCCTTCGACGCGGACTACCTCTATCGCATCACGTGCGGCCGAAAGGTGGCCATCAAGCACCTGCTCATGAACAGCCGGCTGGTCGTCGGGGTCGGTAACATCTACGCGAGCGAGGCATTGTTTCGGGCGCGGCTGCGGCCGCAGCGCCGCGCAGCCACGCTGTCCCGTGCCGAGTGCGCACGGCTGGTGCGCGCGGTGCGCACGGTACTGCGCCTCGCCATCCGCGCCGGCGGCACGACGCTGCGGGACTACCTCGGTGCCGATGGCCTGCCCGGCTACTTCCGCCAGCGCCTGTACGTGTACGAGCGCGCGCAGCGGCCGTGCCGGCGCTGCGGCACGAGCGTGCGCGGCCTGACGCAGGGCCAGCGCTCCACGTATTACTGTCCGCAGTGCCAGCGCTGAGCGCACCGCGGCCCGGGATCGCATGACACAGCACATCACCGATCATCTTGCACAGGCGGACCCGGTCATGGCGGCGCTGATCGCCGCGGTGGGCGCGTTCGACCTGCAGCCGGAAGCGGAGCTCGATGCGTTCCAGACGCTCGCGCGGGCCATCGCTCACCAGCAGCTCAACGGCACCGCGGCCAACACCATCCTCGCGCGCCTGATCGCCGGCTGCGGCCAGGGCCGCTTTCCGAGCCCGCAGCACGTGCTCGATGCGACCCCCGCGAGCCTGCGCGCCGCCGGTTTCTCTCTGGCCAAGGTGGCCGCCCTCAGGGACCTTGCGGAGAAGACGCTGGCGCGTGTGGTCCCCGACCACGAGGAGCTTCTCGCGCTCAGCGACGAGGCGATCA